>NZ_AP019779.1:623333-935000 GCF_019669925.1 Methanobrevibacter arboriphilus | reverse complement strand
GCTTTTAAAGATAGGTGACCTTCCTTTTTATATTGATAATATAGATATATTTTATTCTGGAAATTTATTTACTCCATTAAGTAAAATCAATGAGTTTAGAAGAGATTTTTTTAATAAGTTAGAGATTCTTATTTTAAATAGTTATATTCCTGATGATAATGATCTGAATATTTCAAAAAATAGGTTAAAAGATTTTAAAAGGAATTTTATAAGTATTTCTAATATTAATAGTAGTAGTAATGAGATTAATATCAATAATAGTATCAATAATAGTAATATTAATAGTAATAATAATATTAGTAATAAAAGTGATATAAGTAATTATAATAATATAAATAATAGCAATATTGATAGTAACATTATTAATAAGACTAATCATCATCTTGATAATAATAAGGTTGTTAATGAGAGTTTTAATATTATTAATGAAAGTTATAATAATAAAACTTCTAAATATTCAGTATCTGCATATATCAATGATCTTGAGATCCTTAGAAATATTTCAAACAATGATTATGGGGAAACAAATTTCAACCGATTATATTTAGAAGTACCAGTTGGAAATGATTTTTTAGAATCAAAACCTATCGATGTTAGTTACTATATAATGTTTTTAAAGGAAGCATTAAATATTTCAAACAATCAAAAATATGAACTTGTATGGAAATGGCCAGATATAGCTCATAAAGACACTAAAGAAGGATTAATTAAAATAGTTGGAATATTAAAAAAATTAAACATAAAACTAAATATCATGACAAGCTTATTGGGTATGAATAGTTATTTAAAAGATAATTATAGTGTTAATATTTATGGTTCCTATGCATTAAATGTTTTTAATTCTATTTCTGCCTCAAATCTTAAAGATTTTGATTTATTGACTTTTTCTCCTGAATTATCTATCAATGATTTAAAAACTTTGATGGATAATTATGAAGTTAAAAATCCTGTTCCTGAAGTTCTTGTTAAGGGTAATATAGAAACTTTGATAACTAGAAAACCATTTATAGATAAAAAACATTATAGTTATATAAATAGTATTTGTAATAATAATCCTAAATTTAATTTTATTAAAGATAAAAGTATTAATGATATTAATTTTTATTTGGATGATCTTAAGAATAATTTTTATCCTATCAAAAGTGTTGAGGGTGGAAACTTAATTTTAAATAGTCGTGAGACTTCTTTGGAGGATCAAATTCCCCGCTTAGTTTCATTTGGTATTAATAATTTTTCAATTGATGCTCGATGGAAATCTAAAGATTATCTACTAAACTTAAAATTATAATTAAATTTATTATATTTTTATTAATTTATTTCTAAATTTTTTTATCTTTTATTTAATTCTTTTCAGCTATTTTTTAGCTATTTTTTAGCTAATTCTTTTAAACTAATTCTTTTTATTTAATTCTTTTAGTCAATTCTTTTCAGCTGATTTTTACTATTTTTACTAATATTACAATTTTTATTAATATTGTTTTTAGTAAAAATTTTTTAGTTTTTAGTATTTTAATTATAATATTATTGTTTATATTGAAATTTCATAAATATATTAAATTTTTATAAAAATATTAAAGTTTTATAAAATTGAAGTTTTATAAAAATATTACTTTTCAAATGCTATAGGTTAAACTTAATTATATAAATTTATCAAAGTATAAAAAGATTTAATCAATTATATTTTTTATAATTTTAATATTCTATAACATTTTGCAGTATTTCATGTTATTTTATATTATTTTATAATTTTTATAGTTCTTAATTATTTTAAAGAGGATTTATGGGGATTTAAATGAGTGAAAACAGTCGTAAAAACAGCTGTAAAAACAGCTATAAAAATGGAGTTCAAAAAGCGGATTTGCATAATGTCAATGGTGTTGGGGATAAATTAGCTGAAAAAATATATAAATCAGTTGGAGGGGAGGAAGAATTACAAAAAATTGTAAAAAGTCTTGATTTAGAAAGTCTAATAAATATTGAAGGTATAAGTCAAAGAAAGGCAATTGAAATAATGAATCAATTACTTGGAAATCCTACACAAGAATTTTTAAAAAGTGAACGTGCAGTTCAATTATATGAAGAAATAATTCAAAAGATTATATCTTATTCTAACACTAAATATTCAGAAAATAGAATTCTCTTATTATCTCCTTCTAAAGATAAATCTTTGATTGAAAATAATGTTGATTTTGTAATGAATGCAAAAGAAAAAGTTTCAAAATTACCTATTATAAAACTTAGAGGATTAATGAAGAATTTGGATATTCCAAAAGAAGTTCGACCAGATTATGATCCAAGTAAAGCTATTCTTGTGGAAAGTGATGAAGATAATGATTATTTAATGGATTTAGGGTTTAATCAATATTATCCAATAATTAATGCTTCTTCATCATCTATGCTTGAAGAAGAGATCCGTAGCTATGAACTAATATTTTATGTATATAGCGAAGGTTTTATTGAAGTTAATGAAATGAACAATTCAATCATGATTAGTAAAGAAGCTCCTGAACATGAAATTGTTCCAGAATTAATCCTTGATTATTTTAATAAAAATATAGATCTTTTTAATAGGGTAAGTGAAATTAGAAAAATTCTTAATGAAAAGACAATTCTTGAAGATATAAGTCCTATTTTGGATGAAGTTAACTCTCTTAAAAAAAGAGATGTTGATATTGATAAAGTTGTAAATTCTGTTAAAGCTATACTAGATGAAGAACTTAGACTTTCAATTAAAGAAATTGATCTTGAGGGTGATGAAGTATTAGATCTTTTAAATAATGCAATGCCTCCTAAAATTGAGAAAATATTTGATGATATTATAACTAAAGGTAAACAAAATATTAAAACAGAAACTGGCATTGATTTTGATCCTTTTTTAAGACAATATCCTCTTGAGCTTGATGAAAATGAGTTAGAAAGGATAAAACTTATGCAAAATTCAGAAAAAGAAAATGACTTGTTTGATAAAAAAATTACTGCAGCTAATTATTTAGCTAGTATAAAGAATCAAGCAATAGAGGAAGTCAAGGAAACTTTAGAATTTGATTATGAGTTTACGTTGGGCAGTTTTGCTTATGAGTATGATTTGATGCCTGCTACATTAGGGAATGATTTTAAACTTGAAGAAACTTTACATCTAGAGCTAGGTCTTGAAAATGGAGATTATATTCAAAGAATTGATTATAATTTAGGAGATAATGATAATGTAGCTCTTCTTACAGGAGCTAATAGTGGTGGAAAAACTACTTTACTTGAAACTATTGCCCAAATTTCTATTATGGCTCAAATGGGTCTTCCAGTATGTGCAAAAAATGCAGAAGTTAAATTGCTTGATGAAATTTATCACTTTTCAAAAAAGAGATCTTTAGATGCAGGTGCATTTGAATCATTTTTAAATGTTTTTATGCCAATTGTAACTACTGATAGTGAAAAATTAGTTCTTCTTGATGAACTTGAGGGAATAACTGAATTGGAAGCTGCTGTTAAAATTATTTCAAGTTTTATAGAGATGATCAAAGATTCTAACTCTTATGCAATAATAGTAACTCATATGGCTAAAGAATTGATGACTTATGCAGATGTTAGAGTTGATGGTATAGAAGCTAAAGGGCTTGATGAAAATTATAATTTGATAGTTGATAGAACTCCTAAAATGAATTGTTTAGCTAGGAGTACTCCTGAATTTATTTTAAAAAGAATTTATGAAAATTCAGAAGGTAAAATGAAAGAAGTTTATGGCGAAATTCTTAAAAAGTTCTAATCATTTATGATTCTATAATTAAATACAGAATTATAATTAAATATATAAATATATATAAACTTAAAGACATAATCTATCTTTATGTATATAGTTTTAGAAGGTATTGATGGAGCTGGAAAAACTACCCAAATTAATGCTCTTAAAAAATGGTTAGAAGATTCTGGAATTGAAGTAGAATCAATTGTTGAGCCTACAGATTCTGATATTGGGAAATTAATTAGAGAAATGCTCAGGAAACCAAATGCTACAAAAGAAAATATTCAAAAAACTCTTGGTTTGTTGTTTGCAGCTGATCGTATCTTATTAATGGATAAGATAGCTAATGAAGAATATTGTAATAAAATTATAATTAGTGATAGGTCTTTTTATTCAAGTTTAGCATATCAAGAACCATCAGATTGGATTTATGAAATAAATAAATATGCAAAAAGACCAGATTTAGTTCTTCTCTTAGATATAAATGTTAATTTAGCTATTGAGAGATGTTCTGGTGAAGATGAATTTGAAAAAAAGTATTTTTTATCTAATGTTAAAAATAAATATTTAGATTTAGCTAATGATAATGATAATTTCAGAATTATAAATGCAAATAATGGTCCTAATAAAGTTCAATCAGATATTAGAAAGTTAATTGCTCCTTTTCTTGGGATTTGTGTTAGTGGGATTGATTAAATCTTTAAAACTATTATATTTACTATTATTAGAATATATATCAAGTATTATTAGAATATAATTAGAATATATTTGATATTATTATACTAATTTTAATTAATAAAAGATTAGAACCACTTATTAAGAATTATTTTAATTCGTTATTATTTTTCAGTTTCATTATCATCTTTTTTATTAGATAATTCATTTAATCTTTCATTAATTGATTTTACAATAAAATCTCTTGCATTTTCTAGTTCATCAGCTGTTCCAACTAATACAGGCCCATAATCTGTGTGCTTTAGTTTTACTTCAAATTTTTCAACTGTATGTGCAAGCACTTGTTCTCCAACACCATTTGGTAATCTCATTTCATAATCCATAATAATCCCTTATGTATTTTTAAGTTAATAATTTTATTTTTTTAAATATAATTTTATTTTTTAATATAACTATATTTTTAATATATTTTTATTTTAGCATGAATTTATATTTATTATAATACTATTTATAAAATTTTTATAAAATAAGATTCTTAACAGATTTTCTTACTATAAAAAATTTTTTCTATTAAAATAATTAAAGAAAACTTCAATTATTTTCCATGTATTCTCGAACACTAGCTAAATAACTTATTAAGAATGAACTAACAGCATTTTTTAAATCCATAGGATGAAGTTCACCAGCGGCATATATATCAACTAATTCTTTTTCTGTCAACTTTAAATTTCCACCAAACTTTTCAGGCCTTTCAATAATTATTTTATTTTGATTTGTAAAAATAAAGTGTGTAGCCAGTTCGATGATTGGATTTCCTTCAATTTCTTTCATTGGACAGAAGCTTTTATTTATTTTTTTCCTTATTTCTGATTCACTATCATCAATAGCTATGAAATTACCTTTACTACTTGACATTTTTTCATCGCCATCTAAACCATGGAGAAGAGGTGTGTGTATACATACTGGAGGAGTTTTATTTATTTTTGGAAGATTTTCTCTAGCTAACATTTGTATTTTTCTTTGTTCCATTCCACCTAATGCAACATCAACATTTAAAGCAACCATATCAGCTATTTGCATTAATGGATACATAGCATCTGCAACTTTTGGATTTTCACTACTTCTACTTACTTTATCCATACTTCTTTTTGCTCTCACTAATGTTGTAATTGTAGCTAAATTATAAATTTTATCAGTATATTCTGGCTTTGTTTGGAAACTTGAACCTAAAACAAATTCAGTATTTTCACTTAATCCCAATGCTTTAAAACATTTTTCATTATATTTAGCTGTTTTTTCTATTTCTTCAATAGTGCCTTTTCCATTTAAGTATGCATGATAGTCTGCTAAAAGGATTTTTATTTTAAATCCTAATTCTTGTAATTGTTTTAATTTCATTACAGTAATAGCATGGCCTAAATGGATTTTTCCAGAAGGTTCATAACCAGTATATGCAATTGGATGGCTTTTCTCAAGTTTTTCTTTTAACTCTTCAAGATTAATTATTTCTAGTGTTCCTTTTTTTATTAGGCCTATTTTTCCATTAATATCCATTTAATCACTTGTTAACTTTGCTTATTTTAATTGCTTTTAATTTTGTATAAAGTTAAATTTAAAGTTAAATTATTTTCAGACTGTTGGTTATAATCATTTATTTTTATAACTAAATTTTTTATCTATACTATTTTTATATATGCTATTTTTAATCTATAATTATAATTGTATAAATTATTATTATAAGTTTATAAAATCATAATAATTAATTATATAAATATTATATAAAAATAAGATATATGAATATTAGTATATTATATATATGAATATTTGTATTTATTGTATAATTAATATTATTTTTCAGTTTGGAGAATATATAACTGATTTTCAATTTTTATAACATTTATTTCATCTCCAATATTAAATTCATTAAAATATCCATTGATTATAGGGATATCAACCACAGTATAATCATCTGGATCTAAAATTTGCATGTTTAAAGGGGATTTTGATATTAATGTAGTTGTCTGAATATTTTTCTCTTCTTTAATATATTCAATATTTTCATACTCTTTCCATTGTAAAGGTATTCTCTCAAACGTATCTAAATCTTGAATAAGAATTCTTTTACCATCAATATTCATAATTTCCCAATATTTATCATTATATTTTACAAAATCTCCTTTTTTAAATTTAGGAAGACGAATTAAAATCCATATTCTATATAAACCTTTTCCTGTTGATTTATCTTGACTAATAAGTCTTGGAGACTCGTTTATTATCCCTCCAAACTCTTCTTTTATGGCATCAGCTATTTTCTTTCCAGATTTATAGGAACCAATGTAATAATCATATCCTTCCTTTAATTTTGTTTTTTGAACTAAATATGCTAATTTATCTTTATAAAATCTATTATTTAAAGTTTTATCAACAATTTTGTCAGTTTTATCCATTTCATCTTGTGTTAATTCACGATCATCAGCTCTAAATTGAACAACTGATTCATAATATCCTGATTGTTGTTTACTACAATTGGGACAAACATTTCTTAATAATCTAACTTCACTTTCAAAGGATTGTTTTATAATTTCTCCAAATATTTCAGCTTCAGCTTCAATGTAACATTCAGCTATTGTTCCTCTCATTTGTATAATTTCAAGTTCAATTGCTAATTTTTCATGACTTATATGAGAATCCACATTGACTGATCTTTCTAAAGCCCTGTAAATTATCTCTTCTTCTGGAATTTCTGATTCTTTCCATTTTCCTTCTTCAAATTTCGCATTACAATGAGCACAAACAACAACTTCAATATTTTCAGGAATTTTTAATATTGAAATTTTTTTTAAAAAACAGTTTTGACATATTCCTTCGATTATTGGACTTTCTGTATTACCACATTCAGGACAAAACATACTAAAACCTTTTAATAAATAGTATAAATATTTATTAATATATATTATCTATATTAGTACATATTTATTAATAAATATTCATTATGAACTTCAAAATAATTAGTTTAAATATAATTAGCTACATTTAATTAGTTTACACATATTATTTTGCATATAATTACTATAATATTGTATTATAATTATTTTATTAGAATTATTTTATATAAATTATCATATTATAATATTATCATATAGTTATAATATTATAATTATTATAATTATTTTCTTTTATAATTATTTTATATTATAATATTTTTAATTATGATTATAAATTAGCCATATTAATCAAATTAACCTATAATCTGAATAATAAATTTAAATTAACGAAAAATTAGAATTAAATATAAAGTATAATTATTTAAATTATGCAAAATATAAATATTATAATATAAAATTAATAAATAATAAAATATAGTTAATTTTAGCTATATTATTATTATTTTTTTATTTATCTTGTTATTCTTCAGCTATATTATTATTTTTATTCTTATAATGTTTTCAATGGAGCTTTAGCACCGCAAGCTGCACATTTAAGAATAAATATTCTATCTTCTCTTATGATTTTTGTATCTGGCCTATTACACTCATGGCACATTACAAATCTTTCAATATATTCGTCTATTCTTTCATTTATTAAGAAATGTGTGAATTTACCTTGTAATATAGCTCTTCCACCTTCTAAGTTTCCAGCTGTACCTAATTCTCTAAGTAAAAACTTTAACAAATGTTGTGGGTCTCTATTTAAAGCTTCAGCAATATCTTTAAAATTTTGAATGAAAGTCCTATTTCCTTGTATAACAGAATATGCTTTTGGAACACTAAATCTTTTTGTTTCAAAAACTTCTGGTGGGAGCTGATCTATAGCTCTATTTAATAAATCTTCATATTTTTCCATGATACCTTCTCTCTTTATATTTAGTAATTATAAATTATTTAGAATTGTATTAAAATATATTATTGTATTAAATCTATAAAATTTCATTGAATTTATATAATTATTTTATAATAATTTATATAATTATAAATATAATTGTATTAATAATCCTATTAAATAGTATAACTTTATTAAATATAATTCAATGTAAATATTTTAGTAAATTATAATAAAAATTAATTATTTGGTTGATAAATAAAAATAATAATTATTCAATTTAAATATTGTTTATAATTATATTTTTTATTTTTTATATAATTTTTCATAATCCATTATAAATACTAATAATAATGATTTAACTAATTTTTTAACTAACAATAATTTAACTAATTTTTTACTAATCTATTTTTTTACTAATCCTATTTTAAATTTAAAAAATTAATTTTGAAAGTTTATAGATTATTATAAGCTTGATTAGCTATTGTCATTTTTTCTTTAGCTATTTTTATCCTAGCATCTACATCACTTGAAGACTTTCCAGCCTTTAATGCACTCTCAACATCACTAATGGCAGAATTTGCTCTTATTAACTCTAATTCTGCATCTATATATGCTTGTTCTTTTGTATTGTCAGATCCTGCAAATATCACTTGTTTTGTTGAATTGAATTTTGATTCTAATTCGGTATAATTTGCTTTTAAACTAGCTAGTTCTTCATATTGTGAACCAGATGAAACTCCAGAGGTAATTTCTGAGGATATTATGCTAAAACCAATATATGCTGCAATAATAATAGTAGAAACTATCATTAAAACTCCTAACACAGAGATTAACATTGAAGTTGATTTAAACAAATTTAATCGTGATTTTTTCATTGCTATTGCCTCAAACTTGATGTAAAATATAATATTGTTAAATTAAAAATATAATTTTGCTTAAATTTTTATTAAAAACTAGTTTACATATTTTTTCATCTTAATTATGAATAAATATGTCTATATTTTTATGGTATTATTTATAATACTATTATATAATTTGTTCACTTCATATATTAAATAACTTTTGGTATTATATGTTTTTGAAATATTATTATCATTATTACATATTCTATTAATAATAAAAATTTAAAATAATAAAAAACTGAATATTTATTTAAGATAAAAATCAATTTAATTATAATGAGTTCAACTGATAAATCAAAAACTTCAATTACTAAATTTGAAGAATTTTTTTCTACAAAATATAAAGATGATGTTTTTAAAGTTTTAGAGAAGTATCCGGATAATAGGTCTTTAATAATCGATTATATAGATTTAGAAATGTTTGATCCAGATTTAGCTGATCTTTTAATAGAAAAACCTGATGATGTTCTACTTGCTTCAGCTAAGGCTGTAAAAAATATAGATCCATTGATGAAAGATGCGGATTTAAACATTAGATTAGAAAATCTCACTAATTTAATTCAGCTTAAACATTTGTTAAGTAAATATATTGGTAAATTTGTTTCTGTTGAAGGTATAGTTCGTAAAACTGATGAAATCCGTCCAAGAATTGAAACTGGTGTTTTTGAATGTAGGGGATGTATGAGACTTCATGAAGTTGAACAAACTAATACTAATACAATTGTTGAGCCTTCACTTTGTACTGAATGTGGAGGAAGATCATTTAGGCTTTTACAAGAAGAATCAAGGTATATAGATACTCAAACAGCTAGAGTTCAGGAGCCATTAGAGAATCTTTCTGGAGGAACTGAACCTAAACAAATTTTAATTATTCTTGAAGATGATTTGGTGGATGTTTTAAATCCTGGTGATAAAGTTATTATTACTGGAACTCTTAAAACATTTAGAGAAGAGAGAAGTGGTAAATTTAAAAATTATATTTATGCTAATTTTATTAAACCACAAGAAGAAGAATTTGAAGAGCTTGAAATTAGTGAAGAAGATGAAGAAAAGATTATTGAACTTTCAAAAGATCCAAATATTCATGAAAAGATAATTCGGTCTACTGCTCCGTCTATTAAAGGTTATAGACAAGTTAAAGAAGCTATTGCTCTTCAATTATTTGGTGGTGCAGCTAAAGAGCTTGAAGATAAAACACGATTGAGAGGAGACATTCATATTTTAATTGTTGGGGATCCGGGTATAGGTAAGTCTCAAATGCTAAAATATGTTTCAAAGCTTGCACCAAGAAGTATTTATACAAGTGGCAAAGGTACAACAGGTGCAGGTTTAACTGCTGCAGCTGTAAGAGATGAATTAGGTGGATGGTCTCTTGAAGCTGGGGCTCTTGTTTTAGGAGATAAAGGAAATGTTTGTGTTGATGAACTTGATAAAATGAGGTCAGAAGATAGGTCTGCACTTCATGAAGCTCTTGAACAGCAAACTATTAGTATAGCTAAGGCAGGTATAATGGCAACCTTAAATTCACGATGTTCTGTTCTTGCAGCAGCTAATCCTAAATTTGGAAGGTTTGATAGATATAAATCAGTTGCTGAACAAATTGATTTACCATCTCCTATTCTTTCAAGGTTTGATTTAACATTCGTTGTTGAAGATAAGCCAAATGTTGAAAATGATAGGGAGTTAGCTCAACACATTCTTAAAATACATCAAGAAGATTCTGTTACTTATGAAATTGAACCTGAACTTCTTAGAAAGTATATAGCCTATGCTAGAAAGAATATTGTTCCAAAACTTACTGATGAATCTAATAAAGTTCTTGAAGACTTTTATGTTGATATGAGAAGTGGTGCTATAGATGAAGATGCTCCAGTTCCAATAACAGCTCGACAATTAGAGGCTATTATTCGTTTAGCAGAAGCAAGTGCAAAAATTAAGCTTAAAGACTTTGTTGAAGAAGAAGATGCTAAAAGAGCTATTGCATTGCAGATGGCTTGTTTAAAAGAAGTGGGTTATGATCCTGAAACTGGTAAAATTGATGTTGATATGGTTGAAGGTAGAACTCCTAAATCAGAAAGAGATAAACTTCAAAGAGTTGTTGATGAGATTAAGGAACTTCAAGAAGAATATGGTGATCAGGCTCCAATCAATGTTTTAACATCAAACCTTGTTGATCAGTATGGTTTAAGTGAAGAAAAAGTAGAGGAATTTATAAAACAGCTAAAGCATAAGGGAGTAATTTTTGAACCAAGTAATGGATATCTTAAGATAGTTTAAAATATGCATTTATTTTTTTATCTTTTCATTGTTTAATTAGATTGTTATGCTATTTTTTATCTTTATATCTTGATTACTTTTATTTTAATTATTTTTATTTAGTTTGATTTCATTTTGATCATTTATTTAATTATTTTAATTAATTTAATCACCGTTTATATTTTAATCCAATTACATACATTTCAGAACTTTTTTTCCGTGAAGAAGAAGGTTTGGTTGTTTTTAGAACTTTGAACTTTTTTCGAAGTTCTTCAATTAAATTTTTAAATTCTTCACCTTGGAATACTTTTATAAGTATATTTCCATTATTTTCAAGGATATTATCTGCTATACTAATAACTGAATTAGCTAAATCAATCGAACGAAGGTGGTCTACATCTTTTATACCACTAAGTGATGGTGATGCATCTGAAATTATTACGTCTGCTTTTCCATCCATAATATCAATCATTTTTTCTTGAACTTCTTTTTTAGTGAAGTCTCCTCTTATAAAATGAAAATTTTTTTCAGGAAATGGTTTAATTTTTTGTAAATCTACACCTAATACTATACCCTCTTCACCCACCTTTTCAAGAGCTATTTGTGACCAACCACCAGGTGTTGCACCTAAATCTAAAACAGCACTGCCTTTTTTAATTATTTTATATTTTTTATCTAATTGTAATAATTTAAAAGAGGCACGAGATCTATAATCTTCTCCTTTTGCTCTTTTATAGTATGGATCCTTCTTTTTTTCTACTTGCCATTTACTTCCCATTTTATCGATCCTTTTATTTTTTTTCGAAATTTAGTGCAGAGCAAACTGGCTTTCCAATTTTTTTTATTTCTACATCAATTTCTCCATTTTCAATTTTCATTATCATTACTGTTGGATCAGTTAGTCTTGGTGCAGTTGGGCTTCCTGGATTTAAAAGGAGTATCTCATCAATTTTTTCTATAGATGCTTGATGTGTGTGCCCACTTATTAATACATCAACATCTAATTCTTTAGCTATGTAATATAATTGCTGTGTATCTCCTTTTGGATAAACTTCTCCATGTTTAACTCCAATCTGAATTCCTTCAATGTTCTTTTTTATGCTTTTAGGGAGTTCTAAGTTGTTATATCTATCCATATTTCCTTGAACTGCTAATACTGGAGCAACTTTTTCTAATTCTTTTTTCACTCTAATTGAAGTTAAGTCTCCTGCATGTATTATAAGATCAACTTTTTTAAAGGCTTCTAATACAGTTATAGGAATTTTATCTGCTCTGTCTGGAATATGTGTATCTGAGATTAATCCAATTATCATATTATCTTTTAAATTCATTTATCTTTTAAATTTATTTTTTTTTTTTATAGGTTGTTTATTAGGTTGTATAAATTATACTTATTAAGTATTTTTATACTAGTTTTATATAGATATTTTTGTACTAATTCTTTATAGATATTTTTATACAAATTTTTACGGTTGTCTTTATACCTAACTTTTTATAGTTTATTTTATAGTATTATTATTTATATTATTTTGAATATTATTTATAAATTTGGTTTATTAAGATTTAGTTTATTATATTCTTTATTTATAATTTTAAAGTGTGTTTAATCGATTATTTAATCATTATATAGAATTATATTTTATATAAAAAAATATTGTTATAAAATAATTGTTATATTCTTCTATTTTCTATGTTTTAAGTTTGAATATTAAAAATATTGTATGCTTAATGTATTATAATTTTATTTAGTACATTTTATTTACTTAAAAATTTTAATTAGATAAAATTTTTAGATATATACATCTATATAAAATATATTTTTAGTATAAAATTTTTAGTATAAAATCCATTATGAGTAAAATCTAGTATAATTATTTATGATAGTATGTTTAAAGATAAAGTAGATTAAATAATACTATATTAAATTACTTTATACATTATTTCATCTAAAGGAGGATATTATGAGTTCATCTTTCAAAAGTCCTGTTGATACTGCTAAAGTTATTGAAGGTATTGCAGAGCTAAAAGAGAAATCTCCATTAGGCAATATTATTATTTTAAGTTTTCTTGCTGGTGCTTACGTTGCTTTTGGAGGTATGTTAGCAGAAATTGTCACGGGAGGCATGTCAGCAGCAGGATTTCCACCAGGGTTGATAAAACTATTCTTTGGAGCTGTGTTTCCAGTTGGATTAATGCTTGTTATTATAGCAGGTTCTGAACTTTTCACAGGTAATGTTATGTATATGACTGTTGGAGTATTATCCGGAAAGTCTACCTTTTCTGGTTTAACTAAAAATTGGATTATTAGTTGGGTTTTTAATTTTATAGGTGCTATTTTTGTAGCTTATGTTTTTGGATATCTTACAGGAATTTTAACAGCAGAACCTTATATGACAAATGCATTAACAATTGCTCAGACTAAATCATTAGGAGGAGCAGAATTTATTGCTTCAGGAAAAGCTATAGTATCTATAACATGGGATCAAGCATTTTTAAGAGGTATTGCTTGTAATTGGCTAGTTTGTTTAGCTGTTTACTTAGCGCTTGCTTCTGATGATATTATAGGAAAAATCTTTGGTATTTGGTTTCCTATAATGGCATTTGCAGCACTTGGATTTGAACATAGTGTTGCAAACATGTTTTTCATTCCTATTGGTATTATTTTGGATAAAGTTACTTGGTATCAATTTATAGTTAATAATCTGGTTCCAGTTACAATTGGCAATATAATTGGTGGGGCTATTTTTGTTGGTGTTTTATACTGGTATGTTTATCTTCGAGATAAATAAATTAAAAGCATAAAATAATTTTATTATTATGCTTTATTTCATTTTTTAAATTTCATTTTTTTTTTATTATTATTACTATTTTTTAATTATTAATTAATTTATCATTAAATATTAAATATTTTTTATTACTTTTTACTTATTTTTTTAGTTTTTTGCTAATCTTTTTGATTTTCGATAATCTTTTTTTTAATGGTTCATTTTGTTATTTTATTGATTTAATACATTAGATATGTCTTATTACTCGAGTAATATTCGCTAGTTTTACTTTACTTCTATGATGCTATCTATCTCTCTATTTGTAATACTCTCAAGTTCTTATCGATACTCTTATAAACTATAAAATTCTAATAGAATACTAGAATTATCATTATTAATAATTATATATGGTTGGTTTTAAACCTCCCTAAAATAATATTACTATGGTTATATTTATTTGAGATTGTATCAATAGTATAAATAGGTTGGTATATGATATCATTTTTGAATTGAATATGCATGTGGTTATAAGGAGAAAAAATCATGGGAAAAATAGAAAAACAAAAAATTTTAGATATCTTAGACAAGTACGATAAAGAAAACATAACAATTGCAACATTAGGAAGTCATACTTCTCTCCATATCTTGAATGGAGCTAAAGAAGAAGGTTTTAAAACTGCGATTGTTTGTGAAAAAGGGCGTGATATACCTTACAGACGATTTGATGTAGCTGATGAATATATTATAGTTGATAAATTTAAAGATATTGTAAATGAAGATGTTCAACAAAAATTGAGAGATATGAACTCTATTGTTGTTCCGCATGGATCTTTTGTTGCATATGCAGGTCTTGATAGGGTTGAAGATGATTTTAATGTACCTATGTTTGGAAATAGAGATATTTTAAGATGGGAAGCTGAAAGAGATTTAGAAAGACAGCTTTTAGTTGAAAATGATATAAGAATACCTTATAAATATAATAGTCCAGATGATATTGATAGAACTGTTATGGTCAAATTCCCTGGAGCACGTGGTGGACGAGGGTATTTTGTAGCTTCTTCTCCTGAAGAATTCGATAAAAAAATAGAAAACATGAAATCAAGAAATTGGCTTGATGATGAAGATGTGGAAAATGCTCACATTGAGGAATATGTAACTGGATGTAATTATTGTATTCACTACTTCTATTCAGCTCTTAAAGATGAAGTTGAACTTATGGGTATTGATAGTCGTTATGAGTCAAGTATTGATGGTTTAGTTAGGATGCCAGCTAAAGATCAGCTTGATGTTAATCTTGATCCTTCTTATGTTATAACTGGTAATCATCCAGTAGTTATGAGAGAGTCCCTTCTTCCACAAGTATTTGAAATTGGGGATAAATTAGTGAAATCTGCTTCAAAATTAGTATCTCCTGGAATGAATGGTCCGTTTTGTATGCAAACTCTTGTTAATGATGATTTAGAAGTAATTGTATTTGAAATTAGTGCGAGAACTGATGGGGGAACTAACACATTTATGAATGGGTCTTCTTATAGTTATCTTACTTATGGTGAACCAATGAGTATGGGTAGAAGAGTAGCTCGGGAAATTAAAACTGCTATTAAAGAAGGCGGAATTGAAAAAATAATTACTTAAACTAATATTACATAAAAATAAACATAGTTAAAAATAAACAATTAGAGATACTTGTTAAATATTTTATTATTCTAAATCAATTTTTTAATACTAATATCTTTAAAATATTTAGTATTTTTAATTCATTTATTTTTTTCTTTCTTTATTTTTATTTTACTTATCTTTTTTTCTTTAGATATTTTACATTACTTTTTTTTATTTTAATATGGTTTAATTATTTTCTATTTCTATATTTTTTCTATTTCTATATTATTTTTAAAATCCATTTGCTATTTGCATATATTTGACTTTTTTAAATTTTAATATAGATTTTTATTTTGTATTATTAATTTTTTAAGGTTTATATTATTATTTTAGATTATTATTTCTATTTTAAATACTTAAAATTAAATAGAAATTATTATAATAAATAAATATTAAATTAATATTTATTAAATCAGTATTTATTAAATCATTTATTTATTAGATCATTATTTAATAAACCATTATTTAAAATATGAATAAGCTAATTAAATTATAATTAAATTATAATTAAATTTGAATATTAATTATGTGTGGGTGAGCAAATGGAACTTGAAGATATATATAGGAATATAAATTTTAAATCTTTTCTTATCGGAGCAGCATTGTTTGCTTTTATAGTTGTTTTATCTGTCGAATATGGATTAGATCCATTATTAATATTTTCATCAGCAGGACTTTTGTATATTGGTTATGGTTCTCAAAATAGAATTCAGGCAATAGTTTTAGGGGCATTAGGAACTTTACCTTTGTTCTTAGCAACAGTATTTTTCCAACGTCTTGGTCCTATTACTGGAGAAAATATTACTTTTTTAATATTAATCTCTTTTTTAGCTATAGGTGCTTTCTGTGGATTCACTGGGTTTTATTTTAGTGAAAGCAGAAAAAAAGCTATTGAAGAAAAAATAAAAAAAGAATCAATTGGAAAAGGCAGAAAAAAGAAAAATAAAAGTTAAAAACAGGAAAAAATAAAAACAAATAAAAAATAAAAAATAATAAAAAGTAAATAAGAAGAGAAAATAAAATAAAAAAGAAAATGAATAAACTTGTTATTTTTATTATTTATATTGGTAATATTTTTTATTATTTATATTACTCTTATTAGCTTATATTAATTTTTTATTATTTATACTTGGACCTCATTTTTTAGATATTATATTTCATATTTTTTAGCTATTTTTTGTTATCTCTATCCATCTCCTGCAACTGATCCACCGATAGCTCCAGTTATTCCCATTATTATTGCATAGTAGATTAAATTTACTATAACAGCTATTAATCCTGCAAATCCAAAAACTACAAAACCAGCTAATCCTCCAAATAAACCTATTATTGTAAATAATATTGCAGCAATAATAGTTCCTAATGATCCTGCTACTGCAGCATTAACCATTCCTCCGAAAGCCCCTTCTTTAGCAATGTATCCTACAATAAAACCAATAATTAAAAGTCCAATTGTTTCTAATCCCCAACCTAAAGCTAAAGATTTTACTATGACTGCTAATATAAACCCTATTATTACAGCGCCCCATTTTACCATGTAATCACCTATTTTTTGTTAATTGTTTTTTCATAATGTTTTTAAATAAAATCATTATTCTTTATTTATAACATTATTACTTGTTTTAATATATGTTAATAATATTAAATATAATTTTTGATTTGTATAATAATTTATAAAAAATAGTAAAGTAAGCTTATGATAAAATAAACTTATAATAAAATAATAATATAATATGCATATAATAAAATAGGTATAAAGTAAAATAGCATATAAAATTAAAATAGTTTAGATAAAATAATTTAGAATTAAAATTAGTATATAGTAAAATAGCTTATATTATAATAAGTATGTGATAGGTTATTACTATGTATGTTGTTATTTAAACAATAATTTATAAGTTTTCTATTTACACATACTTAATAAAAATTTATAATATTTCTTTTCTTAATTCACTAGGGGATTTCGGTGAAAGCATTCCTAATGGAACATCAAAAACAGTTATACACCCATTTTCACCATTATTGTGCATTTTTTTCACAGCTCTTGCATAAGCTACAAGAACACTAGCTGTAAATTCAGGATTACTTTCAAGTTCTAAAACAAATTCTATTCTTTGTTTAGATCCTGTTTCAGACTGCCCAGTTCTTAGAACATATCCTCCATGAGGCATACCACTATGATTTTTTTCTAGTTCTTCTTTAGTTATGAAATTTACTTCTGTATCATATTCATCAAAGTAATTAGGCATTGTTTTTATTTCATTTTCAATTCTTTCTAAATCTTCTCCTTCTTTAGCAACTACATAACATACTCTAAGATGTTTTTCTCTTGTAGTAAATTCTGGATTTTCCCCTGATCTAACTTTCTCCAAAGCTTTTTCTATTGGAACTGTGTATTGTTTTCCATCTAAAACACCATCAATTCTTCTTATTGCATCAGAATGACCTTGACTTACTCCTTCTCCCCAAAAAGTGTATGTATTTCCCACTGGAAGTATGGATTCTCCTATTATTCTTTGCATTGAGAATAAACCTGGATCCCAACCACTAGATATTAAATTTAATGTTCCTTTTTCTTTTCCTACTTTATCAACATTATCGTAGTGTATAGGGATATTTGCATGAGTATCAAAGCTATCTACAGTATTGAACATTTTAGCTATCTCAGGAGTTTGCTCAGGTAAATCTGTAGCTGAACCTCCACACAAGATCATTACATCAATCTTGTCTTTATAATCTGCAATATCTTTAATATTTCTCATTAATGGATTGTTTAAGCTATCTGGATCTCTTCTTGTAAATATAGCTATAAGTTCCATATCTTCATTTTGATTAATTGATAGTTCAACACCTTTTCCTAAATTACCATAACCAACAATTCCAATTTTAATCTTCTGGCTCATTTTTTTTCTCCTTTTTTCAATGATCATAATCTAAAATTTGATTTTTATACTTTAGCATATTTATACTTTTTTCAATTAATCTTTATATAAAATATAAATTTACATTTTTTTATAGATTTATTGATTTTCAATATAAAAATAATAATATTTAAATAAAAAAGTGAATATATATAGCTTTTATAATATAAAATTAATATTAGTTTTAGTATTATTATTATTAATTATAAATATATTATAAATATTAATTATAGAAATGTGAATTTATAATATTCCAAAATTATAAAAATTACTAGAAATTATTTTAAAAATAATTAAAAAATAATTAAAAATGAAAGAAATAATAGGCTATAATTTATTATTATTATTATTATTATTATTTTTTCATTGATGAATAAAAATTTTTTAGGTCCTTTTTGTCTTTTTTTGAAAGTTCATGCCATCTAATCCTTTGTAAGGCTCCTTCTAAACCACAAAGCCTATTATAACATGCAGAACTATCAATTTTTCTTATTAATAACCACGCTTCTTTAGAACCTATATTTTCCAATTCTTCAATTGTTTCTATGCCTATTTCATTTAATTGGCTTTCTAAAACTTTTCCAATATTTGGCAACTTTGATAGTTCTCCCATTTTAATTCACCAGTGCTTTAATTAATTCCTAATCTATGATTTTTTAGCCTCTTTAGATTGTTCTTCAATTTTTTTCATAATTTTATCAACCTTAGAATCTTTATCTTTTTTAGAAATTTTTTCTTTTTTATTAATATCTTCATCATTAAATAATTCTGCAATTCCACCAATAGAACCAAGTATTCCAGACATTTCTGCAGGGAGGAATATTTTTGTAGAATTTCCATCAGCTACTTTTTCAAGAGCTTCTAAATATTTAATTGCTATTAAATCATTTGTAGGATTTCCTTTGTGGATTGCATCATAAACATCTACTGTAGCTTCTGCTTGTCCTTCTGCAATAGCTATTTCTTCATATTTTTGTGCATCAGCTACTTTTTTAATAGCTTCTGCTTGTCCTTCTGCTTCAAGAATAGCTGCTTGTTTGTCTCCTTCAGCTTTTTTAATTTCAGATTGTTTGTAACCTTCTGCTTCAAGAATTGCAGCACGTTTCATCCTTTCAGCTTTCATTTGTTTACTCATTGCATCTACAATGTCTTTTGGAGGTTCAATTCTTTGGATTTCTACTCTAACAACTCTTGTTCCCCATTTATCTGTTGCTTCATCAAGAACTTCACGGAGGTGTGTGTTTATCATTTCTCTTGAAGTAAGTGTTTGATCAAGTTCAAGGTCTCCTATAATATTCCTAAGGTTTGTTTGAGCTAATTTTGTTATAGCTTGATAGAAGTTTACAACATTGTAAACCGCATTAAAAGGATCGGTTACTTCGTAAAATATAACACAATCTACTATAACTACTGTGTTATCTTTTGTAATAACTTCTTGTGGAGGTACATCTACTACTTGTTCACGAAGATCTACTTTTCTTATAGATTCAATAAATGGTATTAAAAATACTAGTCCACTTTCCACAGTTCTTTGGTATTTACCAAATCGTTCAACTACAGCTTTTTCATATGGTCTTAAGATTTTAACAGATTTAAATGCTAGAACAAATACTATGAGTATTAATATAATAACTATTATTAGATAATCCATTTTATTCACCTTTAACTTAATTTGATAATCCGACTATAAATAAATTACATATAAATAGATTATATATAAATAGATTACATATAAATAACTTATATAAATATGTAAGTTATGTAAATATTTCTTGTGTAAATATATTAAGATATTAACAACAATATTTTATTCTTTTTTTCGCACTATTAGTCGAACTCCTTTAATTTTTTCAACAACTACTTCTTCTCCAACATCAATACTCTCGTCAGATATAGCTCTCCAAAGTTCTCCAGAAATTTTTATCATTCCTGTATTTTCAGGATCAATAACTTCAGTTACTACTCCTTGTTGTCCAATAAAACGGTCTGTAGTGGCCTTTTTAGATGGTGATCCTTTTGTTAATTTTCTAGCAATAGGTCGTGATATGATTAAAAATATAACTGTAAATATTGCAAAGAAGATTAACTGTGCAATTGGATCAAATCCAAGATAATTGGCAATAACTGCTGCGATTCCTCCAACTCCTACTGACAGTAAGTAAAATCCAGTAGTAATTAGCTCTAATAATAAACATATAGCTGCTAATACTATCCAAAATTCTAATGAAAATGTTATCATTTTTTCTCCTTACTTAAACTAAGTATTATTTTTTTTGGATTGATTAATATTTAGATTAATATTTAAATTATTATTTATTTAGATATTATCTTTTTAGATATTCTATTTATTTAGATATTTTTAAATATTTAGATATTAAATTTATTAAATTTAGATATTACCTTTATTAAATATTTTTAGATATTATTTTTTTTAAATATTATCTTTATTTAAATATTATTTTTAATATTTTCAGCAAACTCATGTATTTTTGTTTCGTATGAAGCTTCTAAATCCTTTTTATTTAGAGAAAGTGTTTTTAAAGGTTTTTTGGATATTAGTTTTTCCATATTCTCAAAAGTGCTTCCTTCGTTTCCACCGCATGTACAGAAAAAGGCAATATCATTAAATTTTTCTTTATTTTCTTCTAAATAAGCTAAAATAGGTGTTGACATTGTACCTGCCCAAACAGGAGTTCCAATTATTACTAAATCATAGTTTTCAGGGCTTTTTTCTATTTCTTTTATATCTGCTGGAACACTCCTTACAGCCTGAAAACCAGATATTAAATAAGAAATAGGGCCTGAACGATTTTTTTTATCAATAATTTCTTCTAAATCACAGTCTAACTCTTCTTTTAATTTGATAGCAACTTTTTCTGTTATATTGGTTCTTGAGTAGTATGTTATTAAAATATTCATGATATATTATATTATTCTTAAAATATTTATTTTTTCTTATAAATTATATTTTTATATTATATATATCACACTTTTCATAATCTCTTATATAAATCAAATTTTCATATTAATCGAGTTTTCAGATTTATTGTTAATTATTTTAGTTTATTACATTTTGTTTATTTGTGTAAAAATAAATTTAAGTTTTAGAATGTAATATAAGCATAATTAGCATTATATTGAAAAATTATATTAAAAATAGCTATAAAATTATTTTTTAGATAATTATTTGTAAGAGAAGTTTTGATTCCTAGCTTCTCCCCGAATTATTATAATAACTATTAATATTTACTAATTGAGAAGTGATCAATTTTTTTAGTAATTTTTAATAATAATCATATAACTAGGAAATACTTCTCCTACACATATTTTTTAAGACTTTTTTATTATTTAAACTTTCCGTTATTATATGGGTATAGTATTATTATTAATATTGTTCAATAATTTTTTATTAGTATTTGAGGTTGGCTCATAATTATTTTTATTCAGTAGAGATATAAATTAAAATGAACAATTTCTAAAAAATTTTGATATATAATATTTTTTATAAATATATTTCTAAATTCTAACTTTTGTCCATTGAACTTGTAATTATGAGCCATCTTCATTATTTTATTTTTTAGTTTTTTTCTTTTTCCTCTTTTTAGCTTTTATTTTTCTTTATTTTTTATTTTAAATAGTTTTAATAGAGTTTTTATGTTTAAAACTTTTTAATTATAGTCGGGGGTAGCTGATTTTTTTTCTTTTTTTCTTTTTTATGGCTTTTTTGGGGGTTAGTTTTATATATTAGTTTATTTCATAGTATATTATATGAACATAGCGAATGTTCATTTTTATCATATGAATTTTTTGTTAGGTATTTTTTTGTAGAGTATAAAAATAGGTTATTGAATTAGATATGGTGTATATGATGTTTATTTATTATAAAAATATCTAATATTATTTAATAATATCTAATAATGTTGTATAAAAGAATAAACTTTTAAATAACAATTAATATCCTAATTTTATATTAGAAGATAAGATAAAATTATATAAAGTATATAATTAAAGAGGTGAATAGTTTATGTTAACATTAAATAAGAATTATTCATTGATCCTTGTTGTGTTATTTACAATGATATGTGCTGTAGCTGTATCTGGAGATGTACATGCAGTAGAACCGGGTTATAATACATCTGGTGATTGGGTGAATGAATATAATGGTTTAGAAGATAATTTGACTAAAGCAGATGAAGATTTGAAAAATGCTAATGATTCATTTAACTCAGCTAACAAGAGTTTAAATGATAGTGAAGTTGCTTTTGAAAATGCAGTGAAAAAGCTTAATACTACGTTATCTAATCAGGAAAAATCTCTTCAGATTAAGGTATCTAAATATTCTGCTTATAAAAATAGTGTAAAAAATTACAACACTGCTAAAAATAACTATCTTAAAGTGAAAAATACTTATCTTGAACTTTTAAAAGAGTATAAGAAAAAGAAAACTAAAGATTTGAAAACTAAAGTATTGAAAAGCAAAGAAACTGCACTTAAACTTAAAAAAACTGCTTTAAGTAATAGAAATAAGGTAACTTCTGCTAAAAATGCATATATTGAAGCAACTAACGATTATTACATTAGTGTATTCCTTACAACACAAGCAGGATCCGAAATAAGTGCAAAATATGATATTGTAAATCAAAATGTAAGAAAATTTAATGATGCAAAAGATATTTTAGAGATAGCTGAATATGAGCAAGAGTCTGCTGATATTATTTTTAGTAATGCAGAGCAAGTTCTTAATAGTATTAATGATACATTCATTAAAAATATGAATGATTTATATAATCAATTATTAGCTGATGAATATATAGGTAATTTAAGTGCCTTTAATTCATTTAACTGGTCTGATCATTATATAGATTTGAATTGTTTAGGCGTTGGTTATTTATCTACTGTTTTCTTTGGTTCATTTTATGGTAATTTAACTAAGATTTTTGAAGAAGAGAATGCTACTAATGTAGGTAATGAAACTTTTATTAATCTAGCTAAAGATTCATTCTTAAATAATTATACAAATGTTGTTATGAATGATTATTTCACTAATGGTTTTGTTAATGATAATATTATTGAGGATTATATAGTTGATGTTATTAATGTGACATTGCCTGGTGAGTATAATAATGTTTATAATGATTTTATAGGTAATGCTAGTTTTAGAGCTAATGAATCTGGAGTAATTGCAACAATACTTGGAGGACAAGAATTAATAAATAATATAACTGATGTTGTAAACAATTTAGTCGAAATTGTATTAGAGGGTCAAGAAAAATTAGCTGAAATAAACAATACATTAGGAGATCTAAATACAAGTGCATATAATCTTAATCAAACAGCAGCAGATGGTAATGGTTCAACCATTGCAAATATTATAGCTTTCCTTGCAGATGGATTATATTCTACTGTAAATGCTTATATTCCTGAATCTGATGCTGAAATAAGTAAATTAATAGTGATTCAAGGTTATATAAATGGTCTAAATAATAGTGCAGGTTCTGCAACAACTTTAGATGATATAATATCTGCTTATAATCAAACAATAGGCAATGCAACAGAAATAGACGTAAATACAACTAGTGCAATAAAAAATATAAACCTTGCACTTGTACTTGCAAATGAAACATTAACAAATATAACTAACAATGTAACTGTATTAGAAGCAATAGGCAATGAAACTCTCAATGAATCATCTGATTTAGCTAATTTAAAAGGAAATTTAACATCTGTCGATACTTCTAAAGGGGAATTATCAGATATAATATATTATGTTAAACAGTATGATGATGAATTAGCTATGTTGTTACCTATTTTATGAAGTATAATTATTAGGTCAATAGGGAGAATTATATGGGTATGTAAAGGTGATTAATATTTTTTGAGCTTAGATAATTATATTATTTGAGTGGTTATTTTTCTTTTCCATTTTTCTCCCAATTTTTTATTCTTTTGTAAATCTTTTTTTTTCATTAGTAATATTCTTCTTTTAATTTGTCTTTGATCTTTTCTAAAATAGCTTTGTGCATTCTTTTTGAAAATTCTGCCTTGTCTGTCTGTGTTAAAACATCCAAATATCCTTGTGAAACAAGATTAAATGCAAATGGTGATGGAATTATTGTGTTAATCGTTTTTATTTCTAATTGCCCACTTTCTATCCATTGAAGGACTCTTGTTGCATTTTTAACATCCATAAAATCTTCAATAACTTCTCTTCTAGCTTCTTTAAGAATTGAAAAGTTATCATCCATATCTTCTACGAATTTAAGAAGAATCTTACCTCTTACTTGCTGTCTTCCAACAGATTTATCATGTCCTTTATATCTTCTAAGAGTCATTAAAGACCTTCCTGCACAGTGTCTAAAACGACTAGCTAAAGTTTCAGTTTTACTAATAGCTTGTATAAGAATATTTCTTAGGTTTTCTGAGCTTAGTTTTTTAAATGCTTCAAATCCTCCCATTTTTTTATCTGAACTTAGATAAAATCCATTGTCTGATATGGATATTGTAATATCAATATTACTTTTTTTAGCTATGATGTATGCTATTGCACGAGAGAGTGCATCATTCACTTGTCTACCAAAAAGTGAATGGAATATAAGGAACTTTCTTCCACCAAAACCACTATAATATTCAATCAATAATTTTTTGTTACTTGGAATTTGAGCATAAAGATACTGTTCTTTAAAATATTCATATATAGAATTAGCTGCAAAATCATCAACATAAAGATATTCATCTAAAAAAGATAAAATTTCATCTTTAGATCTTTTGTATTCAAATTTTCCATCCATTATAGCTCTAAATCTTTGAATATCAAGGGCAAGGTCAAATGCTAATGGAAGTTGCTCTGAAAACCAAGAAGGTATTGTTGGAGGTCCACTAGCTGGTGAAACATTGATGGTCATTCCTCTACCATAATTAAATCTATATATTCCACCTCCAAGAACAAATGTATCTCCTTTTTTAAGTTTTTCCATAAAATCTTGTTCAATTCTCCCTATAACTTCACCATCACACTTTACAGCAACACCACTACTATCAGGTATTGTTCCAACATTGGTAGAGTATAACATTCTAGCTAATCTTCCTCTTTTACCAAATTGATTTTTTTTATAGTCAATCCAGATTTTAGCATAAACATATCTCTCTTCCAACTCCCCATATTCACCTGCAAGATAGCTTAAAACATCTTCATAATCATCACGACTTAAATCCTTATAACAATAGCTTTTTTTAATTACATCATATGCATAATCAATATCCCACGGATTTTCAATACTCATACCATAAATATGTTGAGCTAATACATCAAGAGCATTATGAGGGATTTTAATTTTATCAATTCTTCCTTCTTTAGCATTTTTAAGAAGAACAGAGCATTCAACAAGATCATCTCTATCAGTAACAATGATTCTACCTTTAGACTTTTCATGTAATCTATGCCCACTCCTTCCAATTCTTTGAAGTGCTCGGGATACAGATTTTGGAGAGTTTATAAGTATAACTAAGTCTATATAACCAATATCAATTCCAAGTTCAAGGGATGTTGATGAGACAACAGCTTTAAGCTTACCTTCTTTTAGTTTATCCTCTGCCTGTAGACGAATTTCTTTCGAAAGAGAAGAATGATGTGCCATTATATTATTGGAGTTATAATTTTCAGAAAACATCTTTTTAAGATTATAAACAAGACTTTCTGTTCCTCGCCGAGTGTTTGTAAAAATAAGAGTTGTTTTATGTTCCATTATTAAATCATCAACAAGATTATACATTGCAAGTCTTGTTTCTTCTGCATCTGCAACTACAATATCATCTACTGGACTCAACACTTCCATATCCAATTCTTTTAAATAATTAACATCAACAATAAGACAATCTCTTTCTATTCCATATTCATATCCAACTAAGAAGTTAGCTATCTTTTCAAGTGGTGAAACTGTAGCAGAAAGTCCAATTCTTGTATAACCTCCTATTAAATGCTGTAATCTCTCAAGTGATAAACTAAGATGAACTCCTCTTTTGTTTTCAGCTAATGAGTGAATTTCATCGATAATAACATATTTAACATTACTCAGCTTTTCTCTAAACTTTGGTGCTACAAGCAGAATAGCTAATGTTTCAGGTGTTGTAATCAAGATGTGTGGAGGTTTTTTTAACATCTTTGATCTTTCATATTGACTTGTATCTCCAGTTCTAACAGCTTTTCTTATTCCAAGACCTTTTTCAGTTTTTTTAGGAGTTTTTTTGTAGGTTGCTCCATTTTTTATAGCTATTTCTTCTATTTTTTTTAGAGGTTCTTCTAAGTTTTTCTCAATATCATTATCTAATGCTTTAAGAGGGGATATATATATGCAGTAAACTTTATCTTCCAGTTCTTTTTTTTCTGCAAGGCTTGTTAGTTCGCTGATAACTGATAAAAACGCGGTTAATGTTTTTCCAGATCCTGTTGGTGATGAAACAAGTACATTATTTCTTTTATGAATATCTACAATAGCTTGTTTTTGTGATGGTGTAAAATCCTCGAATTCATTATCAAACCATTCTTTTACCCATGGATGAAGAATTTTATATATTTCCTTTTTAGAATAATTTTCAGTCTGTTTTTTTATCATTTTATCCTAGATTATTTTATTTTAAATATAAATTTTCAATACTTATTTTGTTTTTATTATAATTAGAATTTTTCTATTATAATTTTTTATAATTTAGTAAATTTTTTATTAGTTTAATTAAAATTAATAATCTATTGTTTTGTTTTTTCTTTTGTTTTTAATTATTTAATATTATTTTTAAATGTTTCTTAGATTATAACTGTTTTTTAACTTTCTTGTGCATTTTTACTTTTTTAGTTATATTTTCAAGTTATATTTTCATTAACTTAATTGTTATAATATTACTATTTTTTAGTATTTATCATCGAAATTATAATCTTTTTGAATATACTTATAAAGATTTCAACAAAAACTTCACTGAGCTTTTAAAATACACTTATACTGGAGAAAAAATAGAATTCAATGAAAATTTCACAAATATTATTAATTTGCCTCTTTCAGAGCCAATAAAAACTATTTTCATCATGCAAATGAAACAATTATAAGGGATGAAAAAATAAATATAATGAGTTACTATCCACCAGAAATTAGTCCTGGATTTGAATTATTGGTTAAATAAAAAAATAATTATCCAATAGTTTATGAAAAATCAGCTTATGGAACATTCATGACTGCATTAAACACTATATGGTTAAGTGATTCTAGTGCGTATGTTTTAATGGATGAATTAAATGGTTCCGGATCTAAAAATGCAGCTAACGACTATGCCATTAATTATATGGCTGAAACATGGTTTAATAACATTTTAGATAAACTAAAAGTTCCTAGCTAAGGAGTGAATATATGAGTTCGATTGCGTTATATGTTTTTTTAGCAATGATTATTGGAGTAGTTTTTTATCATTTTGAAGATAAAATTCTATCTTTTATAGAAAAAACTTTAAATGTTAAAATTAAAAGGGGAAACTGTAAAAGTTTGGATTGTTATACATATTTTGGTTTAAATATACTGTTATCCTTAATACTTATTATTTTTCTCTTTTGTTTATATTTTCCAGTAGTTATTGACACTAATAACCTCCCAGTATTTATAGGTTTTATATTTATGTTTTTATATCCTTTAATATTTATGATGATCCGTAAAAACACTTTTAATGAGAATACAATCAGTTATGCAGGATTAGGACACTCTCCTCGTAATATGCTTGAAAAGTGTACTGGCTACTGCCCTATATGGTATTGGTTACTTTCTTTGATAATAGGGGGTTCCTCTACTGTTTGGGGGTTTTCAATGCTGAACTTTCCAGAAATACCATTATATGCGGGGTTAATAATTTTATTTTCAGGTTTAATCTCTCAAACTGTCATATTATTCCCTGATATTATAGATAAATTTGTTTCTATTGATATGAAAACTATTAAAGGATTAAAATTAATGTTAATAATAACTGTCCTATTGTCTATTATTTTAATAGCTTTGAGAGTTATTATAATAACCTTTTTGATATAGTATTTTATACTGTACTCTCATTTTTCTTTATATTTTTGTTTTTATTATAATTTTATGAATATCTTTATTATGCTATGATTCGATTGGAGTTGGTTGTGCAATTCTTGTTCAAGGTTTGAGATTTTATTATTTCAATTTGTAATTTTATTAATAACTGAGTGGATGTTAAAGTTAAATCAAATTATAATAAAAATTCAAGTAAAAATAATAAGAAAAAGCTAAATTCTTCTATTAAAGCTTATAATTCTGCTAACAAATTTCATGGCTGTGCTAAAAATAATTATAAAAAATTTAAAAAAGCATATACTAATTATAAATCTACTGCTTCTTTATATAAAAAAAGTATAATCTTTGTAATAATAAAATAGTTTAAATGAGTTTAATTTTGATTTAGACACTTAGATTAATAAATATATATTAATATAGTATAAATTAATAAATATTTTTAGTTTTATATTATTATTTGTACTGTGATTATATATTTTTAGTTTTTAATTATATACTTATTATTTTATATATATCTTTATAGATATCTTTATAATACGCTTTAGATATTTTACAAATATTTTTTAGATATTTTATAAATATAATTTTATAAATATATTTATTATTTAATTATCAATTGTTTAGTGGTGAGATTATGACTAAAGATCAAGAAAAGTTATCTGTGGATGAAGCTATATCCAAATTATCTGATGATGATGTTGAGTTGAGGAAACTTGCAGTTAATAGTTTAGAGGGAGTTGAAGATGAAAAAGTAATAGAGCCTTTAATCATGGCTTTGAATGATGAAAATACTCCTGTAAGACATAAAGCTGCTGAAAATCTTGGAAATTTAAATGGAGAATTAGGGGATTTAGCTGTTGATAGGCTTCTTGAAGTAGCAGATAATGAAGAAGGAGAGTATAAAAGATTTGCTTCTTTTGCTTTAAAAGCTTCTGGTAGTGATAAAGCTATTGATTACTTTTCTAAAAGTATTAATGATGAAGATTTTGGTGTTCGTAAAGTTGCTGTAAGGTCTCTTGGTGAGTTAAAAGTAACTAGTAAAATCGATGATATTGAAAAAATCATGTTAGAAGAAGAGGATTGGGGTGTTCGTCTTGCAGCTATAAGAGCTCTTGGTGATATGGAAGTTGAAGAAGCTATAACTCCAATTAAAAAAGCTAGAAGAAAAGAAAAAGACAAAGACTTTAAAAAAGCAGCTAATAAAGCAATTAAAAAGATTGAAAAATCTATTAAAAAGAAATAATTCTTTTTAATTTCTTATTTTTATTGTTTTTTATTATTTTTTATTAATCTTTTATTATATTGTTTTTATTAGTCTTTTATTTTATTATTTTAATTATTCTAATTATTTTGACCGTTTTAACTGTTTTAATTATTTTTCTATATTTTCTAGCTTCAGTTAATTTTTTATTTTTTTTATTCTAATTATTTTCATTGTTTCAATTATTTTTGCACAATATTTATATACTACTATGATAAATATTTAGGTATACCTAAATTTATTTAGGCATGCCTAAATTTTTGTCTAGATATTTTTATCATATTTAGTTCAATTTATTTCAATTGAATTTTAGGGATTTCTGGTGATTAAAAAATGATTAATAAACGTATAAACTCTGATAGAATTTTTAATCCTATTTTAAATAATCATAAAGGGATTAATTTAAATAATAAAAATAAATATGAGAATATTTCAAGTTGTAAGTGTAATTCGACTTGTTCTTGTAATGGCAATTGTGGAAAATCATGTAAATGCACTAAATTTTATGCTGAAGATGATGATAAATTAGTATTTTTCAATGATGATAGTTATGCAGTCTATAGATTAGGAGAATGGAGAAATAAATATAAATTAAATCTATTAGGGATAGATAATGAAATTCCTGCTACTCATATAACTAAAAACCAATCATTAAATATAATTGATGAAATTAGAAAATATAATTTTAATTTCAAAGGATTTAGAATCAATGGAATGGTTGGATTAGCTATTAGATTTAATGGACTACAAAATGAAGATGTTGGTGAATTAATAGATACTGAAGAGAAAGAATATTATAATATTAAAAATGAATTGAATAAATTAAAATTAGAAAATCCATCTGATTTTATTGAAATAAATAATGAAATGTTTCTTATTTATAAATTAAAAGAAAATTGTCATGGTGCTATTCTATCAAAACCTGTTAATGAATTTACAAGAAAATATAGTACTGTTTATTTAAGCAAAATAAAGCTAAGTGGTATTTAATTTAATATAATGATTAATACTTAAAATTATAAAAAAGACATTTAATAGATTGAGTTGTTTACTTTAACACTATTTAGTTTAAAGCTATTTACTTTAAAGCTATTTGGTTTATTTCTTAATTGAAGATTTTCCAGTGATTTCATTAACCGATAATTTAAAAACTATTGTTTTTTCAACTACTTTTGATTTGAAGTCATCATTACTAAAATTATTGCTTGAATATTGTTTCATTATATATTTCAATCCTTTTAATTTCTCTTCTTCTGACAATATGCTGATTTTTCCATTTCCACACACACTTTCAAATTTCATGGTATATCTACATGGATTACTACCTTTAATTAATTCTGTAGAACAATCCATTTCAAATCCTGCTTTTTTATTGTTTTTAATAATATCTAATTTTTTACCAGTGTTTGCTCCATGAAAATATAATTCTAATTCTGACTTGTTTTTATCATAATAATATCCAAAATTAAGAGGGATTATATAAGGGTATTCATTATCAAATAGACCGATTCTTATTATATCGCATTTTTTAATAATATTAATTATATTATCTATATTTTTTACTTCTTTATCTGTTCTGTTCATATTTTAGCTCTTTATTTATATTTTAGATTTATATTAATATTTTATATCTAATTTATATCTAAATTATGAGTTAAAATGTATTTTGTTTTATTTCTTAATAATTTTTGTTTTTAATTAGATTTAGATTATTAGTAGTTTTAATATTATTTTTAATAAACTTTATTTTAATAAACTTTATATTAAACAAAATATAATTTAAATATATCCTATATGATAAATAATTCACATCGAATAATAATAAAAAATAATATAAATAATTTTGTTAATTTAACTAGTTATATCTAATTTAATATTTAATTTAATATCTAATTTAACTATTTAATTAATTATTATATCTGATTTAGTTAGTTATATTTAATCTAGATGGTTATATATAATTTAAATATTTATATTTAAGGGGATAAAATGAATAGAAGCTATATTTTAATAGTTATTTTTGTTTTGGGAATATTTGCATGTTTAAATGTGGCCTCAGCTGCCCCATCTAATTTAATACATGTAAATCCAAATGGGAATGATTTAAACAATGGAATGTCTGAAAACTCTTCTAAGGCGACACTTTCAAATGCTATTGATAGTGTTGGCCCTCAAGGAACAATACTTCTTTCTAGTGGAGTATATAAAGGTGAAGGTAATTATAATATTACAATTAATAAGAATCTAACTATAAAAGGCACTAATATCACTAATAAATCAATTATAGATGGTCAAAATTTATATAATTTGATTAATATTAATAATGGTTCAATTGTTAGATTTGAAAATATTGTTTTTACTAATGCTTATCGAGATACTAATGGTGCTGCAATTTATAACTCAGGGGATGCTACTTTCATCAACTGTATTTTTAATAATAATTTTGCAAACTGTAATGGTGATATAGCTTGTTCTGAAGGTGGTCGTGGTGCAGCTATATTCAATATTAATGGAAATCTCACTGTTTTTGACTGTTCTTTTACAAATAACACAGGAAATATGTATGGTGGAGCTATTAACAATAGATTCGGTGAAAAAGTTATTATAAACAACTCTGTTTTTATAAATAATAAAGCTTATAGTGGTGGAGGAGCAATTGACACAAATGGTGGGAAATACATGCTTATAACAAATTCTCTATTCATTGGAAACAACTTGTTATTATTTAATGGTTTAATTGGTAGAGATGGTGGAGCTATAGTTAATAAAGAAAGTAATCTCACTGTTAACTACTGTGCTTTTTATAATAATTATGATTATTATGGAAACACAATCTTTAATAATGCAGGAAGCACTAATGCTGATTTTAATTTTTGGGGAACTAATGATAACATAAGTAGCTTATATAGGGGATTTAATGTTAATAATTATTATAAATTATTAATAAGTCCAACAGTAGCTAACAATACTCTTAAAATAGGAGATAATTTAAATTATAACACTTATTTTGCTTTAAACACTGATGGATCTAAAAAAGGAATTGAAAATTTACCTATTTTTAATATTAGTGTCTATAATAATGGGAAATTATTAGGAGAATTTAGTACAAAAAACACCCCTGCAAAAACAACTAAATTAATGTCTAATGTTTCCACTTTAACTATTAAATTATTTAACTCTACTGTAAGTAGTTATGGATATAAAGCTAAAAAAGTTTCAAATACTAATGCAAAAACTCATAAACCTGATTTGAAAATAGTTAAAATTGTAAGAAAGAATAATAGGTATTATATTAAGGTTAAAAACATTGGAATTATTACATCAAATAAAAATTATCTTGGAGTTTATAGTAAGGGTAAATTAATTAGTAAAATAAAGATGAAATCTTTAAAAAAAGGTTCTAGTACTGTTCTAAAGTTAACTTTCAATAAGAAATATTTAAAGTTATTGAAGAAATTTAAAGTAGATTATAAGAATCAAGTTAATGAATTAATTGAAAATAATAATATAGCTATTTATAGATGATTTTTTCAATCTTTTTAACTTTTAATTTTTTAAGCTATACCATTCTTAAGTTATACTATTTTAAATTACAATATTTTAAAAATTATAATATTTTTAATTTTTAATTTTTTCATAATTTTATAATTTACACAATATAAAATTTAGGCATACCTAAATATTTATATACTATGAAAAACAATACTATAATTGGTGGTGTAATCCTCCAAAAAATTACATCATATCACTCAACAAAAGTTCTTAAAACTATAGTAAAAAGGTTATTAGTTCTTTCATATGTCATCTTAACTACTTATTTTCTAAACCTTTGCTATAGGTTTAAGAGCTACTCTCTTTTCTTCTTTAATAGATAATTTTTTTAAAACTTAAATTTAAAATAAATAATAGAATAAATAATAGTATTATCATATATTTTAATTAGATTTAACCTAATTTTCTAATCTACTAATTTTTAACCTCATTTATGATCTATTTTTAATCTAAGTTTTTTAACTCATAAATGTCATTTCGTCTATTTTTTAAAATAGGGAGCTCTTCTCTTACTTTATCCACTTCTTTAAGATCTATTTCAGATATTAAGAGTTCTTCTTCATAACTAGCTTTTTTAACAATCTTTCCCCAAGGATTACAAACTATAGAATGGCCATAAGCATGATAACTATTAAATTCATTAAGTGATGGTGAAACACCAATAGTAAAAACTTGATTATCAAGAGCACGAGATCTAAACAATAATTCCCAATGATCAGGTCCAGTGGTTAAATTAAAAGCTCCAGGATATATTAAAATTTTTGCACCTTTCAGTGACATGATTCTTGAAAGTTCTAAAAAACGAATATCATAACAGATACCTATTCCTATTTTACCTATTTTTGATTTTGTGTCAATTACCGTAACACTATTTCCAGAATTCAAGGTATCTGATTCTTTAAAGTAAATCTTATCTTTAACATCTATATCAAATAAATGCATCTTCCTATGATAACCTAATATTTCACCAGTATCATCAAATAAAAAACTAGTATTATAAATTTTTTCTTTTCCTGTTTTTGTATTGATTTCTTTTTCAGGAATGGAACCAGCTAAAACATGAATATTCTCATTTTTACTAGTTTCAGCTATTGATTTTAAGGTATAGCTATCTTCACTAAATTCAGCATATTCTTTAAATTTTTCATTTTCATAAGGGCAATTAAACATTTCCGGTAAAATAGCTATATCCGAACCTTCATTTTTAGCTTTTTTTATCATGCTAATAGCTTTTTTGATATTTTTTTCTTTATTATCAACTACATTCATCTGGCATAAAGCTACTTTCAGTTTCATAATCACACCTAAGTAATAGTTATATGACTAAAATTATATATTAATATCTAATATTTATATTTAATATTCATATCTCATATTCATATATTAATATTTAAAATAATTTAGAGGTTTTCAAATGGAAGGAAATAAAAGTAATATGAATGATATAAAAAATAATAATGAAAACAATAATAAAGATAATAATAAAGATAATAAAAAATATAATAAAAAATATAATGATATAGGTAATAATAAAACTAATAATAAGAATAACATCAAACCAAGTAATGAAATTAATGAAAATGATCCAAATTTTGGGAAGATTAATATTTCTTTTAGCGATGTAAATTATGCAATATACAGAATAGGAAAATGGAAAAATACCTATAAAATAAACTTAATTGGAACTTCTAATGAGATTCCAGCTACTGAAGTTACAAAAGTACATGTTTTATCTAATATTAATGAAATTAGAAATTCAAAGTTTGAACTTGGTGAAAATGAAGTTAATGGTATTGTTGCTCTTTCTATTCAATTAAATCCAGAACTCCAAGGAATGGATATTGCTCAAATAATAGCTGATGAAGAACTTGAATATAAAAATATCGTTGATGAGATAGAGGGATTAGAACTTGAAGATCCAAATGGTTTTATTGAGCTTGAAAATGATAAATTTTTAATATATAAATTAGAAAAAGATCATCATGTTACTGTAGCTAAACCAGCCAATGGATTAACAATGAAACACCACGCAGAAGAAATCCAAAGGCTTAAAGAGCTAAATAAATAATTTTATTCTTTCTTTCTTTATTAAAAAGATAGAAAGGTAATTAAATTGAAATTCACAGAAACAGATACAAAATTAATACAACTAATAAAAAGAAGAAACCTATCATTTCAACGAGAAAAAGAATATAATATTGTATTTAAGGAAATATATCAATTATTTGATAAAACACCCACACAACTTATAAAAGAAGCAAGAGCAGAACAACAACCTTTTATAGATGATAAAGGAAATCCAAGAATTTTAGAGCTAGATGAAAGAAAAGTGAATAATTATCAATTTTACTTTGTTATTTCAATAATTTACTTTTGTTTTTTAAATGTTATGTGGATCTGTATCAAATAGATTCTAAGAATTTATCAATGATATTGACTGTTTCTTCTTCTTGTTTTTCTCTAGAAATGGTAGCATTGTTATCTCCTTCTTGAAATCCATAATATCCAAAATAGCCGTGATTGCCCCCATTTATAATTTCAAAAGTAGTATTTTTTGGAAACTTAGAAATAGATTCATCAAAACTTTTCTTATCTAAAACACCATCTCTAGTTCCAACAATAGAAAGTCCTTTTATATTAATGCTTGATAAATTTTCATTGGGGTATGATGCTAAAAACACAATTCCTTTTGCTTTTTCAGGATTATTGTGAACAAAAATACTGGCGGCTGTCCCTCCTAAAGAATGACCTCCAATAATCCATTCAACATCATTATGTTTTTCAATAATAATATTAGCTTTGTTTGTATCAATTATAGCTAAATTCAATGGCATTTTCACAATAGCTACATCATAACCTCTTTCAGAGAGTTTTTTTGCAAAAGGAACATAAGATTCATATGCTACTTTTCCACCTGGGTAAAAAATCAGACCTTTTTTAGTATTTATCTGTTTATTGGATGTATTAGTCGTATTAGTGATATTAACCTTTTCTTTATATTCAAAATAAATATAATTATCAGTTTCAGTTATAGAGACATTATCACTACTTAAGTTGTTATTATTTGCTAAAATTTCAGTTGCATAAGGCATTGGACGATAATAATCATTAATATAAATAATACTAGAGATTGCGACAATAGCTAAAATTGCAGCAATAATACTAACCATTTTTATCTTTTTAGACATCTTATCACTAACTATCAAATAATTAAGAAAATGATTAATAAAAATAAAGCCTCCCTAACAATTTATTGGAATAAGAACTAAATAAATTGTTTTTCTAAAAGCGTTATTAGTTTTTTGAAATTAAACTCAGCAATTGATTATTTTCTTGATTTTCTATAAAAAAATGACTTTACTATTTAAAATCAGATTTTTAATAACATATATTAATAATTTGTTAAATGTAAAATAAATATTTTTAGGACGCTAGATTTTTTATTACATTTTAAGGTTTAAGCTAGTTTATTTTTCTTATTTTTTTTATTAAATTGTTTTTTATTTTTTAGAAGTTTTACATTTTTTAGTTGTTATATATTTTTATTTTTTCTGAATTTTTTAGATTCATGATTAATATTATTGTTATATGCTTTAATTGTTTTTCATATATTAAATTTCTAAATATTTACAAAAACTGTAAATATTATCAAAATAATATTTAAAACAAGAAAAAAAAGAACAAAATCAATTTAAAAAAAACTCAACAAGAATAATCATGTTAAATAGCTAAACTAGTCATAGATTAACAATGAAACACCATGCAGAAGAAATCTAAAGATTAAAAGAAATGAATGACGTTTGTCCTTTTTTTCTAAGTGAATCCAAATCCCATTATAAAGAGATCAAATCTGATTAACCTGTGTATCTAATCTAAATGGAATGTTAATAATTGTACAATAAATATAATCATTAAATGCAGAATCATTTAAATAATGTTTAGCAAAAATCAGACATAAACCCTTTAATGAACATTTAACTCCAAATTATTTATTTAAAGAACTATAATTAACTATTAAAAAAGTATAGTTCTGAATAATGGATAAAACAAAGATTAAAAATAATATATTTTTTTAAAGACTTAACAACCGAATTTAACCACTTATGTGTTAAAAATGATTTAGATTTTCTTTATTAACAAATAAAATTACTAAATAATGGGATAATATGATAATAAAACTGTATAAATAATTTAAAATATTAAAAAAGAAAAACTTCTGGAATTTAGATTAAATGTTCCTTTTTTATTATTTTTTTCTTTTTTCTATTTTTTAATAATTTGGTTTTTATTGGATATTCCTTAATTTTTTATACTAATTTTTCTTTTATTTTTCCTATATTTTCTTTACTTACACCAATGTTTTCTAGATATGATTCTGCATTATTATAATTTTTTTCAAGATATTTTAATAAATTCCCAATATATTCTGGTTTTGAATAGATTAGTCCTTCAGAATACTGTTTTGCTTGTTCTATTACTTTTGGATTTTCTTTTATATAGGTATGGGTTACTTGGTAGTTAGCTATAATGTCTGACTTTTTAACACCAGCTAAATCTAATAAAAGTGCAGATATAACTCCTGTTCTGTCTTTTCCATCAGTACAATGGAAAAGTATCCCTCCTTCACATTTTGCTATATGATTAAATACTTCTTTCATTGCAGATTTTGCTTCACTTAGTGCAGCTATATATACTTCTATTAAAAATTCTTCTGGATTTTCAACAATCATTTTAGTTATATCTTCAGATTCAGCCTTTTCAATATCACCAAATAATGAAATTTGTTTATATTCTAAGTTTGAATTATCTCTTATTATTTTTACTTCATCACCTATTTCAATATCTCCTCTTAAATCCAGTATATTTTTTATCCCATATTCTTCTAATAACTTTAAATCATTATTAGTGATTTCTTCAAGACTATCTCCTCTTAAAAAACTATTAAAAGAAGTGATCCCATTGTTTATAGAATAACCTCCCAATTCTCTAACATTATATGCTCCTTCTAATGGAATATGTATATATTTCATAATTTTCACCTTTTTTAATTATTATAATTTTTTCCAGTATTCTATAATTTATTTATTAATATTTTAAATATTTTCTTTATTAATTGTTTCGAAATTATTTATCATTGATAATGGCACAATGAATATTATTTTTATTTAGTGTTTCTGTAATTATTTTTTCTAATTTTTCATAGTTATATTTTAAATGGCTAAAATAATAAATAGTTAATAAAATATCAATAAAATATCATAAAATATTTACATAATGCTGCATAAATAATACATAGGTATTTATAAAATATTATGAACAGTGGGGGTTGTTAAATATTTTATTAGAAGAGAGTTTTTCTTTATTGATTTCAGATTATGAATTTTTCATGGATTTACTAATTCAACATATCCAACTTTCTTTAATTTCTATTTTAATCGCAATTGTTGTGGGAATGATTATTGGAATTATTGTTAGTGAATATGAAAAAAATAAATGGATATTAAGTGTAGTTAACTTTGTTTATACCATACCTTCAATAGCATTATTTGGATTATTAATTCCAATATCAGGTATTGGGGATGTTAGTGCAATAATAGCTCTTACAATTTATGCTTTACTTCCTATGGTTAAAAATACTCATTCAGGTATTACTAACATTGATAAAGGGATTTTAGAAGCAGCAAAAGGAATGGGAAGTACAAAATTCCAAATGTTATATAAAATAAAAATTCCATTAGCAATGCCTCATATAATGGCTGGTATTAGAACAATGGCTGTCATGACTATAGCATTAGCTGGTATAGCTGCATTTATAGGGGCTGGAGGATTAGGTGTAGCTATTTACCGGGGAATAACAACCAATAACATGGCTATGACAATAGCAGGAAGTATTTTAATAGCTATATTGGCTATCGTAGTAGACTTTATTTTAGGCCAAATTGAAAAAATAACGAAATATGGTAAAAATGATTCTAAATTTGTAAATAAATTAAAGAAAATAAATAAAATTAATGAAAATAATAAAAAACCAGTAGCAATAGTAGCTATTATATTAATCATAGGTTTAGTAGGAGGGGGAATATTATATGGTTCTAGTAATTCTGAAACAATAAACATTGCTAGTAAACCTTATACAGAACAATATATACTGGGTTATATGTTAAAGGAATTGATTGAAGAGAAGACTGATCTTAATGTTAAATTAAGTACTGGTATTGCAGGAGGAGTTAGTACAATTCATCCAGGAATGGAAAAAGGGGATTTTGACTTATATCCAGAATATACTGGAACAGGATGGATGGAAGTTTTAAAAGAAGGTGGAACTTTTACTAAGGAGCAAAATTCCGAGTTAAAATCAAAATATAATGAGAAATATAATATGTCATGGGTGGGAATGTATGGATTTGAAAATACTTATGGTATAGCTGTTAATAAAGAAATAGCAGATAAATATAATCTAAAAACTTATTCTGATCTTGCAAAAGTATCAAATGATTTAACTTTTGGTGCTGAACCAGATTTTTTTGAAAGAAATGATGGATATGATGCAATTTCTGAAAAATACAATTTCAATTTTAAAGATACTAAAGATATGGACGTTGGATTAAAGTATAATGCTATTAATGACAAAAAAATAGATGTAGTAGTAATATACACAACTGATGGTCGATTAATATCTTCAAATATAACTATATTAAAAGATGATTTAGGATTCTTTCCATCATATGAATGTGGAAATGTAGTAAGAAATGAAGTCTTAAATGAACATCCTGAATTAAGGGAGGTTTTATTAAAGCTTGAAGGACTTATTAGTAATGAAGATATGGCTAAAATGAATTATCAAGTAGAAGTTGAAAAGAAAGATCCTAAAGATGTTGCCCATGAATTTTTAAAAGAAAAAAAATTGGTAGATTAATAATTTGGAAAAATGAATGATATTGATAAATAAGAGTATACTATTGAAATTTATTGAGGTGTGAAAAATATGGATGATCTTGATAATAAAAAAGTAATCATTGAATTTCAAAATATATCTAAATCATTTGATGATAATAAAATAATCGATGATTTTAATCTTAAAATATTTGAAAAAGAATTTTTAACAATAATTGGAAGTTCTGGGTGTGGAAAGACCACTATTTTAAAAATGATCAATGGTCTTGTCAAACCTAGCTCTGGAAAGATTTTTGTAGATGGAAAAGATATCTCTAAAGAAGATATGGTTAATTTAAGGAGAAAAATCGGTTATTCCATTCAAGGAACATCATTATTTCCTCATTTAAGTGTAAAAGAAAATATTTCATATGTTCTAAAATTAATAAATAAAAAAAATAAGAATAAAATAGAAAATGATGTTGAAAAATGGATGAAAATAACCAATTTAGATCACGATCTAATTGATCGTTATCCTGAAGAATTATCTGGAGGACAACAACAAAGAGTAGGCATAGCAAGAGCTTTAGCAGCTTCTCCAAAAATATTGCTGATGGATGAATCTTTTGGAGCTGTTGATGCAATAACAAGAAAACAACTTCAAAAAGAAATAAAAAAAATACATGAAAAAACCCAAATCACTATTGTTTTTGTAACACATGATATAAATGAAGCACTTGCACTAGGGGATAGAACATTAATAATGAATAATGGAACAATCGAACAATTAGACATTCCAAAAAATGTTATGGATTGTCCTTCTTCTGATTTTGTGAAACAACTAACTGAACCAATATACTAAAAACAATATTGTTAGAGAATTTAAATAAAAATTATACTAATTAATATTGAAATATGGCTTTCAGTTTTATGATATTTCATATAACTGACTTCCAACCTCTTTTTAAGTTTTATAGAATATTTAAATTTTCCTAGAATGAAAAGTATCTTTATATAAAAAACCAGCTAATTTTTTAAAAACAAAAAAAATCTTGCTGAAGAAATTCAGGGATTAAAATAAAAAGAATGGATAAGATTAATAGGATATTATCCATTTTTGAGAAAAATATTTTCCATGCATTTTTTATTTATTCCTTTTTCTATTTATTGTCTTTAGCTATTTTTTATTTAGCTATTGTTTATTTTCGCATGTTTTGAGGTATATTTATATGCGATTAAAAGTGTTATTAGTATTATTGGGAGTAATATATCATTGTATAATGCGAAACCTGCATTTCCAGGAGCCATATTGCCTACTTGAATTATATTCATAATGTGGATATAACCATCTCCTAAATAGAATATAGATATAGCTATTATTGTTGCTGTCCAAAAATTGTCTCTTAATTTCCAACATAGAATACCCAAAATTCCATATGACAAGTTTGCAATTCCGACTTCTAACTGAAATGGACTTCCAGTAGGCCACCCTATCATCTTAGCAACCATATCTGCCATGAAAACATGACCAAAAAAAGCAAATAATGACCCAAAACCAACCATTATTACTAAAAACCATAGTAAGAATATTTCAAAAATTCTATTTTTAGTTCTTTCTTTTTTACTTAAAAATAAATGTATTAAAGCCCCAAATATTGTTATGATCCAAAATATGTAAACCATTTCCATAGGAATACCTCCTTAGTTACATAATGGAGTATTTGTTTTGATTTGTTTAAATACTTATTGATATTCTTTATTTTAATTTCTTAAATAAGAGATAAATTCTCTATATGTCTTTTATATATATCTAAATTTAAAATATTTGTTTAAAAATAAATATTATTTGAATTAAGTATTTATTCAAATATAAAATATTAATATTATTGATAAAAATATTCCAATTAGAGAAAGAGCTATTTGTATATAACCATGTTTTTTAACAGACTTATTTTGGGATTGGATTAGATAAAATGGTAAAAATAGTCCTATAATACCAAAAAATCCATAGCTATTAAATAATAAGTTGAAGACAAGTCCTCCCCAGCTGAATATTATTGTAACAACATAACTAATAATGATTAATTTTTTATAATCTATAATTAAGTTTTTTTCTTCTTTAAGGATTAATGGTCTTCCACAGTTAGAACAAAAGTTAAAACTTTCTTGATTTTCACAACCACAATATGAACATATTTTTACCATTTTTATCAAAAATATATTGTTTATATTACTATAAAATATTTTTTGTAAAGCAATAATTAAAAAATAAGAAATGATTAAAAAATTAGGATTTATAAATAATAATTTATAAATAATATAGTAAGAAATAATTTATAAATAAAATAGTAAGATTCTAAATTTGCTTATTTAGAATCATAATTAACTTTAGCTTCCATATTTTTACCAATTTTAAACTTTTTCATTTCTCCTTTAATTTCACTCATATTTTCTGATTTTAAATCTTCATCTTTACCAAGATGTAATGTTTTTGCCCATGTTCTTTCTTTTCTAGTTAGCATTTGATAACAGGTAATAAAGAATAATGGAATAAGATGGAATGAATAAATCCAATATCCAACAATACCTTTAAATATTTGAGGTATTGAAATATTATCTCGATTTAAAGTCACAATTACGCCTGGGAAAAATCCAAATGCAGAAACCATTCCTATAATTAAAGGCGCATTCATCTTTATTATAAAGTCATTTAAATAGAAATATGAAATGATATTTAACCCAAGAACAATAAAACCAAAGAATATAAATAAGTTTAAACCGTAAAATGCCACATGTTCTATGATTCCAAATGTTCTAAAAACTGGAATTTTAGATTTTATTATTTTTGGAGTGTATATAAATAGTGTTTCAAAGTTTCCAATTGCCCATCGAGTTCTTTGTCTAAATAATTGCTTCCAATTTGGTACTGCTTCTTGATAAACACAAGCTTCTCCACAATATCTGATTGCAAATCTATCTATCATTAATCTAATACTTAAGTTTAGATCTTCTGTTATAGCAAATCCATCCCATCCTCCAATATTATAGATTGCTTCTTTTTTAACTATTTGTCCATTTCCACCTAAAAAACCAGCTTTACCTAAAACATCTTTTGCTCTAACAATGTTTCCAAATACAGCAAGTTCAATATGCTGCATAGCTGTAAGAAAATTTTCATTTTTGTTATACATCTTTATACGAGATTGAACACCTTGAACTTTTTCATCATTTAAATAAGGTATGATTTTAGTGAGGAAATCTGGATCTACACGAGCATCAGCATCAAAAACAGCTATAGCTTCTCCTTTAGATATTTCTAAACCATCATTTAGTACAAATCCTTTTCCTTTTCCTGATCTTGGAGGTACTCTTGTAATTACTTTTAAATGATTGAATTCTTTTTTTAATTCATTAAGAACTTCTCCGGTTCTATCTTCTGATCCATCATTAATAACAATAAGCTCAAAATTTCTTTTTCCTTTGTAGAAATAATCAACATTTGCAAGTGATCTAACACAATCTGCAATTGTATGTTCTTCATTATGAGCTGGAACCATCATAGTAACAAAAGGTGGAACCTCATAAGGTGTAACTTTATCTTGCTTAAATAAACTCATAACTGCTAAAAATATTGTAATAGCAGAGGGTACAAATAAAACCCATTGTAGCACTGTAAAATTAAGATATAAAAATGAATAAAGTATAAGTATGGAAGAAATTCCAAGCATACCAATAACACATATTTTTTCTATTAGAAGCTCTTTATTTTTTTCTTTAACATCATCTTCTATTTTTTTAATTTTATTTAAGTTATGGGCGTGTTTTTTAAGTGCTATATTTACTGTATGTTTTAATTCAGAATCATTATAAGGCTTTGAAATAAACCCATAAGGATATGTTATTATAGCATTTTTTATATTTTCTTTTTCATCATCATTGACTAAATATATTATAGGTATATCTAATTTTTCAAGTTTCTTAGAAGTTTCTATACCATCCATATCTCCTTTTAACTCAATACTCATAATAATAAGGTCTGGATGAAGTTTTTTAGCTTTTTTTATAGCTTTTTTCCCAGTATCCTCGGTATCAATTACATTATACCCTATATTTTCAAGTTTTTGTTTGATATCTAAAGAGACAGATTCATCTTCTACAATTAAAATATTTTTTTTATTGATTGAAGCTATTTTTTCATTTTTTTCAGAGTTTTTAGAAGAATCTTTAGAATTTTCATTCTTTTTCCTTTGATAATAACTTTTTTTTGCTTTTAAATTTAAGTGTGAATTTTCATCTGTTTTATCAGAGTATCTAGAATCATTATTTCCCACTACTCCCATAGCAAGATTTAATTTTTCTGTTTCAATTTTATTATTGTTTATAGCTATTTTAACAGATCTATTAAGTTTTTCAATCTCTATTGGTTTTAAAATAAAACCTGATCCTAGGTCGATATTTTCTTTGAATTTTTCATCATTAGTATTGGAATTTAGGTCATCTATACTTGCTATGAATAAGACTGGTAGATCTAATGCTAATATTTTTTTAGATACTTCAATTCCACTATCATTTCCTTTTAAAACAAGATCTATTAAAATTAAATCTGGTCTTTTTTCTATAGCGATATTAATTCCTTCTTCTCCTGTAGGAACAATATCTATTACTTTGTAATTTAAAGATTCAAGTTTATTTTTTAAATCAATTCCAGTAAATTTATCATCTTCGACAATAAGAATATTTTTAGACATATTCTCCCCCCTTTTAATGTCGAAATTATAAAAATATTATTAATTATTTATAATATCTTTACATAATTCCCTTTATTTAAGTTAATTAACAATAATAAGCCTTATTATGTAATTATTCATACAATTATTCAAGTTAAATAAATATTAAATATCGTATGCTATTTTAATAAGTTAAATAAAATATTAATTAATATTTCAAATAGTTATAGCTATATTAAATAAAAAAAGTAAAAACATATAAGCAATCTATTAAATCATTGAACAATTGATAAATAAACAATTGTTGAATAAACAATTGATAAGAATTTGTATATTAATTTGTATATTGTTGTAAAAATATTATTATATTAATATTATTGTACTTTTTCCTTAAATAATCTATAAAATTTATTTTCATATATATGATTTTTATAATCAAATAAAAATAAACTATATATTTTTTTTGTATTATTAAATTATATGTTAAAGTATATAATGTTTTGGGTTTCTAGTACTTTATAATAATAATATATATCTTTGGACGATTAATAATGAATTAATACTTTTTTGTGTAATAATAAGAACTATTTAATAAATTTTAAACATTATTAAATTGACCTTTAAATATGAACAATACTAATTAAAATTTTTAAATATATTAAATATTAAATACTTAATATTAAATATTAATTATCTCTTATTTTTATCTCTTATTTTTTTAATCTTTTCTTTATTTTATTTTATTTTCAAGTTTTTTCTTTATTTTGCCGTTTTTTTCAGATTTAAATTTATTATAATTCTTAAATATCTATATAAACCATTTTAAATCTTCTAAATATTATATTAAATTTTTTTATTTTATTAGACGAGTTAGTATATTCATACTTCTTATTATGATATTGGTAGTTCTCTTAATTCCAATGATCATTAATTTGAAACCTTTTTAATTTCTTTTTTTTCATTTAAAAAGATTTCAAGATTCTTATTTTTAGATTTTATGCCCAAATATTTATATATGAGTTTGTTCAATATTACTTTCTCTAGAAATTGACTTTTATAAGAAAAATTTCTAGATAGTGGAGGCGGAAAATATTAATTTAAATAAAATATATTACGCAGTATTTATTATCTGTGTAGCATTTTCCATAGTATCTGTTTCAGCTACTCAAGAAATGCCAAATACTAAAAATGGAACTTCTATCTCCGATGATAAAGTTTCAAATAATTCAAAAACTATTGATCATACGTTAAAGTTTGGTGATAGTGGTGAAAATGTTGTTTCACTTCAAAAAGCCCTTTATTCTGGTGGATTTTACATTGGAAAAATTGATGGTGATTTTGGTCCTTATACTAAAAAAGCAGTAGAAATATTTCAAGCTGAAAATGGTTTAAAGACTAATGGAATTGTTGATGAAGTAACATCTTCTTATTTAAAAAAATTAGGTTATTTAAAAAATTATAATAAAAATTATGATTCTAATGTAGTAGATAGTTCTAAAAAAATGACTAGTGATTCTAAAAATCTTAAATCTAATGATAAAAAATCTAGTGATAAATCAGTTTCTAAAGATTCTTCTTTAAAGAAATCTTCTAGTGATTCAGTAAAATCTGAAAAGTCTAATATTAACACTGAAAAATCTAAAAAATCAAATATTTCTGATAATAAGTCTAAAAATTTAGATAATTCCTATGATGAGTCTAAAAAATCTTCAAATAATCATAAATCTTCAACAGACAGTTATGAATCTTCAAAAAATACAACAACTAAAAATACAATAACTATCACATCATTACCAAGTGCTGGTGGAACTGGACTTCCTTATAAATGGACTACAAATACTTGGGAAAACTACTGTCCTTTATGTGGAAAGTATGGAGGATTAGTAATAAATCCAAAAGGCGTTTATGAGAAAGAATTAACTTGTAAATACTGTGATGCTGATTATTGTGGAAGTTCTGGTAAAGATAAAGCATATGGATCTAGAGCTACATTAATTAGAGCATAATTCTAATTAATCGAGTAATATAATATAATTTAATATATTTAATATAATTTAATAATGTTCATATGATTTGAACTTTTTTTTATTATATTTTAATTATTAAAAATATTATTAATTATAAAAGAATTAACTATAAACAGATAGTTTATAATAAAAATTGTTTAATAAAGATAGTTTATAATGAAATTTATAATGATAATTAATTTATGATATAGTTTATAATAATTTGATCATCATATAATTTACATTATAATTTAATTTTACATTATAACCTATTCTTTTATATTTTTTTAAATTTATTATTCAAACGTGTTTGTATAAAAATTAAGAAATATACAAGTCCACAATAAAGTGGTATGAAAACAGAAACAATCATACTTATTATAGGGATGATTATAAAGCTTTTTTTACTTTTAGATATGGTATCAATTTCTTCTTTAGATATATCTGGAATTAATAGATTATTTTTAACTAGATGATTCCATTTAGTAATGTTTATAATTCCAATAACTAATAGATTAATGTTAAATGGGATTGTTCCTACTGTAAAGTTTCCATAGCTTGTAAAAATTGCTGTTGTTAAAGGAATACTAACAATAGCTATTAATTCATATATACTAAGCCATAAATAGCTACTATTTATATTAGTTATGTATTTAAATTGAGCATGGGAATTTAACCATAATATGCTTATAATTAAAAAGCTTATTATAAAACTTATATATTCGGGGATTATGCTTATTAGGTAATTTATAACTTGTGGTTGTGTTATATTCCCTACATTGGATGGTGGTGTTACTCCAAGAATTAATATAGTCATTGCAATGGCAAATATTCCGTCCATTAATGCTGAAAGCCTATTTTTACTTAATCTTGGATCAACAATAGTCATTAAATCATTCCATTTATTATTTATAATATTTTATTAAAAAATTGTATTTTTCTATATAAATTTCTATAATAACTTACTATAAATAATTTATATAAGTTTTAATACCTCATAAATTATACTTTTATATTATAATTCTAGAAACTATATTATTCTATATAGTTTTATTAATATTTAATTGGTAATGATTTAATTTTTGTATATAATTAAAATATTCATATAATTATTTATATGTTAATCTAATACTAAATAATTATTTAAATACTTGAAGTTTTTTATTTTTCAGTATTTATTATCAAACTATTTTTCTTATTAGAACTGATGTGTTGTTTATATTTCCTGTTGGAAGTATCATTACTTCTTTATGGAACCCTCTAGTTTCTTTTTCAGTTACAGGAGAATATAATATTGCCCTCATACCAGTATATGTTCTATATAGAACAGGTGTTTTCTCATTAATCAGCTCCCAAACATTTGCAAATACTCTTTCTTTTGGTTCAGCAAGAGCTGCAACCATAATAATATCATAATCGATATTTTGTATTGTCTTTTCATCACCAACAATTATTTCAATTTTTTCTTCCATATTTATTTTCTTTAATACTTTACGAGATAAATTAGCTATCTCTTCATCCATTTCAATCCCAATACATTTTGATTTAAAAATTTTATTAAACATGATAAGTGTTAAAGGTAAGGGACCACTTCCAATAAAGACTATTTTTTTATTTTCATCAAATTTGACAAGTTGACTTTCATTTTTAATCAAACCTTTGTATCTATCAAAGAATGTGAATGATTCAAGAGTTTTTTCAGGATTTTCTGATTCTAAAATCTTTTTTGCATTTTCAGTTTCTAATCTTGATCCAGTATAGACATAAAATTTTCTTATTAGCTGTAAAGCTTTATTCATTTTTGGATCATCTAGAATATGCTTTGCTGAGTCGAAATCAATTATATTATCATGAGCAATTATTTCAACTTCATCTAATAGTTTTAAAATGTTTTCTAGTTTAATACTATCAAGTTTAGAATCTCCGTATTTATCAATATCTCCATAGTCTTCCAATGCAGTAGCTATTTCTTCTATTTTGCCCCAATATTTATAACAGCTCATTTTATCATCCTTTTTTATCCTTTTTTATTCTTTGACTAGGTGTTCTCTTTGATAATGGAATTAATATTTCATCTTCATTTGTTTTATTGAAAATACAATTTTTTATCTATGTTTTTTAATTAGCTATTTTTTTAATTATTTTTAATAGTATAATTCTTTGTATATTTTATTATTATTTTCATTTTAATTTTCATTTATCATTAGATTTATTTTATGTATTATATTTTCATTTTATATCTCAATTATTATTTTATATTCTATATTTAATAACAAGATATATATAATTAATTTGATAATATATTCTTAATTTTAAAATAACTCTCTTAAGTATTACAATTTCGTATTTTTAGGCTTAAAAAGTAATACTTCTTGCAATAAATGGTTTGAGTATTATTTAATTGGATATAAACTTATAAAAAGTAATACTTTTTACAAGTAATTCTTCCATTTAATACTTTTATAATTATATTTGCAGATAATATTATTTTACTTATAAAGCCAAGTAATATTTTTTATAAGTAATAATCTTTTATACTACTTAATAACTGTTCATATTCTAATATTTTTATTGTGTTGGTGTAATTTTGAAATATTATAAAATTAGAACTTTGGATAATGATGGAATTTTCCCATTGAAAACTAAAAAATTTCTTTTTAAAATGATTAAAAGGGAATATGGTTATGGCTACATACCAAAATATCATGGAGATATAAAAAATTTGGAGGAAGTCTATTTAAATAATAAACGAAATAGTTTTTTCATTGCACAGGATAAAGATGAGAATATTATTGGTACATTAGCTATTAGAGAGTATGATAGGGAGTTTGAACAATTTAATAATCTTTATTGTAGGGATTCTACTGCAAGTATATGGAGAGCTTTTGTAGATGAAAATTATCGTAGATTAGGAATAGCTTCTGCACTTGTTAATGAAGCAGAAAAATTCTCAAAAAATAGTAACTATAAAAAAATATATCTCCATACTCATAAAAATGTCGATGGAGCATTAGAATTTTGGAAATCTTTAGATTATAATATTACTCTTGATACCGATAATCATCTTCAAACTGTACATATGGAAAAGAATATTAATAGTGTTTTAGGGAATATTGATTTTAATATTAAAGATTCTATAGCTTATATTTAGATTATAGCTTCATTCTTATCTTTATTTTGAAAAATAATAATTAATTAAGTTTTATTAAAATTTAAAAAGATTTACTTTTTAAAACTAGAATAAATACTAAAATAAACACTAAAATAACTACTAAAATAAACAATATAATTAAAAATAATAATTTTAGGTTAAATTTTAATTTAATAATTAAAATTAATAATAAATAAAGAATAATACTTTTTTAAAGATTATTCTTCATCTAATTCTATTCCTAACTTTCCTAAGGATCTTCCAATTATTATTGTAACAATTACAGCTATTATTGTCACTATAACTGCATATATAATTAATCCAATTGTCGCAGACCCTGCTTTTAAAAACTCATTTATTACAGCTTGTATAGCACCATTCCATGCTAAACCTGCAACAAATGCAAAAGCAGTTGTCATCAATGTGGCTAATGTTTTTAATGTTTGAACTTTCATACTATCTCCCATATTTATCACCACTTATATATTATTCATTCAATATTAATTAATATTTCTATTTAACTCTTAATTTGATTGTTAGGTCATTTTAGATATAAATATTATTTATATTATTTAATATGGTAGCTATTTTACATTTTTTCACATTATGTTCTTGTTGTTTTTAGATTTTTATATTTATTATAAAGATTATATAGAATTATAAAAATCAATATAAAATCTATTATATTATAAATATTTATTATATTGAAAATATTTATTACTTTGGAAATATCTATTATATTTGAAATATCTATTTTATTGTAAACAAATAATTGTTACAAAAATTTTATATAACAAGTGTTATAATATTATAACTTGTCATTTGCTATGATTTATAGAATATATTTTTACTAAACCTATGATTTGCATTAAAATTACAATTGAATATATAATTTATTTTTTATAGCTAATGACATTAGAAGGAAGAAAAAATAATTTATACCAATATCAAAGATCATTTAACTTTCTATCTTCCTTCTTAAAGATTTTTACTATTTTTTATTTATTATAAAATTTTTCATAAAATTAAATCTGTTAAATTTCAATGCTTAATTAAAATCGTTATGTTTATATATTCATATCGCAAATAGTATAATTAATAATCGAGGTGATATGATGACTGTTAAAATTGATTCTGAAAAATGTGGAAATATAGATAATTGTCCTGGTGATGGATTATGTATAAAATTATGTGAACAACAAGCTTTAATTGATGATAATGGTAATTTAAAAGTTATTGATGAAAATTGTGATGATTGTGATCTTTGTATTGCAAATTGTCCTAATCAAGCTATTAGCAAAGCATAAATTGGTGATATAATGGCTTCAGCTCACCGTGAAGGACAAGATAATAGGGAAGTTATTCATCACAATGATGTTTGTGTTGGGTGTGGGATATGTTCTGATATATGTCCAACTAATGCTTTAAATCTTGGTCCAATTTTGCCTATAGCTAGAGGGATAGTAGATATGGATTATATCCGAATGGATGAACATAAATGCGTTGTTTGCGGGTTATGTTCTTTTGCATGCCCTTTTAATGCTATGGAGTTTAAAATTAATAACCTTGCTGCAAAAAATATGAAAGAATATCCAAAATGGAGTCATGGGACAAATATTGATCAAGAAGATTGTATTCTTTGTGGAAAATGTGAATTATACTGTCCAAGAGATGCAATTCTTGTAAGAAGAGATCTGCCAAAGGCAAAAAATCTTGTATCTGGTGAGATAAAAACCGAGGTGGATAATTGTATAGCTTGTCATATTTGTGAAGAAATGTGTCCTGCTGATGCTATAACAATAAAAACTGATTCAAGTTCAAATATTGGGAGATTTAATGCATCTGATATTGATATAGATCCTGAAAAATGTATGTATTGTAAAATATGTCAGAAAGTCTGTCCAGAAGATGCAATTAAAGCAGTATGTACCACTTGTATGGATAGTGAAAATATACCTCCAGTTGAAATTACAGGAAATGTAGTATTAGATGAGATTTCTTGTGTAAATTGTAGTTGGTGTGAAAATATATGTCCTTCAAATGCAGCTCATACATTAAAACCTTTTAAAGGAGAAGTATTACTTCAAGAAAATGAGGAAGAAGATAAACTTTGTACTGGTGAAGCATGTCATGCATGTTTAGATGTCTGCCCATGTAATGCAATAACATTAGCTGATAATCACATGACTGTTAATGATGATGTTTGTGTTCTTTGTGGTGCATGTGAAAAGGCTTGTCCTCAAAAAATATTATCTGTAGATAGAACTAGTATGGAATTATCCAATATTAAATCTAAATCATGGCAAAATATTCTTGGAAGTTTAATTGATTAATATTGTTTATTTTTAAGTTTCAATATTTTTCAACAACTTTTAATAGTTTTTAATATTTTTCCATTTTTAATATTTTTTAATAACTTTTAATATTTCTAATAATTTTTAATATTTTTTCTATTCTTAATAATTTTTAATTTAGTTTTTTATTTTACTTATTTTTAAACACTTATTTTTTAGACAATCATTTTTTAAATATTTATTAGAATAAATACTTATTATAAAATACCTAAACCTTCTAATAATATTTTAAATCCTAATAAAATTAAAACTATTCCTCCAACGATCTCAAATTTATTTCCAAAATAATGTCCGATTCGTTGCCCAATTAATATTCCGACTTCAGTTAGTGCAAATGTGACTGTTCCTATTAGTATTATTGGAAAAAGTATGGGTGTTTTTAAAATAGCGAAAGTAACTCCAACTGCAAATGCATCTATACTTGTAGCTATTGAAAGAAGTGTTAATTCTTTAAAAGAAAAGTTTCCTTTATTAACTAATTCATTTTCATTTTTATTCTTTTCAACTGTATTTTCTTCATCTTTAGTCTGTAAACTTTCATAAACCATTTTAATTCCTATAGCTACAAGTAATATGAAAGCTATCCAAGGAGCAACTGCTGAAATTAAGTCTTTTAATTGAATTCCAGAGGCCCAACCTAAAATAGGCATAAATGCTTGAAAACCACCAAAAAATATTCCAAACCATAAAAATTGCATTTTAGTTATATTTTTCAGAGTAAATCCTTTGGTTATAGCTATGCTAAATGCATCCATAGCTAATGCAATTGCAATTAGAATTATTGTTACTATATCCATTTTTATTCCTTTAATAAGTTATTTCTATTGTTTAATTATAATTCAATAGGATAATTTTTATAATATCTCTTATTCTGTCATTATTTCTATAAATACTTTTAAAAATTTTTATAAAATTTTTTTGCTATTTATGTCTTTTTTATTGATAAAAATAGTAAAGATTATTTACTAGGAGCAACAATATATCAATAGGAAATATATTTCCTACTTGAAAATATTTATTTAAAGTTATTTTATGGTGAATTTTGTTTAAAATAATGGTATTTTTATCTAGAATATCTATCGAATGTTCATTCACATAATTATCTTAGCTTTATTTAAAATTTGTATAAATTATTAACAATCTTTAGGTTGTGATTATATGCTTCAAGGGTTGCTAAATGGTAAAATATATTTTAAAGGAAAAGAAATCGTTGTTGAAAGAGTTACTTTTCAAGAAAAGGATAAAATGAGGATTTTTCTAGCTAATGATAATGATTATGAGTTTTTAATCTCTAATAATAAGTTTGATATTTATTTTGATAATACAGCTTTACTTAATTGTAATCTAGATAAAGATAATTCCTCAAAAGAAGAATGTGTTGGTGTTTATGGGATTAAAAGAAATGTAACTTAAATTATATTTATTTAAATTATACAGTATCCTGCATACCAATTTTTAAGTTTTTATATCTTAATTTTATTATTTTAATTTTTTTATTTAGCTTTTTTTATCTATTTTTTAATAAAAATAAGTTTAAACAAGAATACGTCTAAAGAAGAATAAATTTTAAAGAAAAATAATTTTTTGATCAAAATATATCAAGAGTCACTTTTTTATCACTTTTTAATTCTTTAGGAGGATCAACAGCTTTAAATTCAATTCCTTCCTCTTCAAGAAGTTCTTTAGCATCTTCATTAATATCTGGTGCTACAAGTAATCCTCTGATTTTCTTTTTCTTTGATTTAATTTCTTTTAAATAATCATTGTCATTTTCTTCAAAGTCTTTAAGATATCTTCTTATTTGTTTTACAGCATTTGTTCCTGCTTTACGACATTTCAACTCAACTACTACAATATTTCCTTCAATATCTTTTCCTAATATGTCTATAAAGCCATGTTCAGTGTTATATTCTCTTGCTGTTGGAGTAAATCCTTGTTCAATCATGTTGGGATGTTTTATTATCATATCTCCCATATCTTTTTCATAACCTGCTAATTCTAATTCTTGATAGTCTTCAGCTAGTGCAAAACTTGCAAAATGAACTTTTTCTATTTCTACTTCTAGTTTTTCTTTTGGAGTTCTTCTATGACTTTCTAAAATTAAGTTATTTTCTTTTATCAATGCTCTATGTCTTGATTTTGGAGGTTGCCAATTAACGGGATCTATTTTCCTCTCTTGATGAACAAGAAAAGATCCATCTGGTTTCAACATTATAAAACGCTCTCCCCAATCTAGCTGACTTAATGCTCTTCCTTCATATAATACTTTACAATATGCAAATATATTTATCACTGCTTTTTTCCGTATTCCGCTATCGATAAGGTCATATGTTTCTTCAATATCGGGATTTTCTAATAATTTGTATTTCATGATATCACAGTTGATTTATAAAAGTTTAAATATAGATATTTAGATATACTTTGAGCTACAATAATCATATTATATTATTATTTAAGTAATATAATATTTATTTAAATATTTATTTAGACATCATAATTTTATTTAGACATTATAATATTTTATAGATTGAATTATATAATATAATTATATAATCATAGTTTCATAGTAATATTATGATTATTATTAGTATTATTAATACTAGTCTTATAATAATATCAACATAAGATTATTATCATTATTATTATCTTTATTATTATCTTTATTATCTTTATTATTAGCATTATTAGTGCTAATATTATTAGTGTTATTATTATTGATAGTATAGTTATAATTAGTATTCTTACAATTATTATAATTAATACTGTTGCTATTAATATTATTATATTTAGGATTATTATTGGTATTAATATTTTTATTAGTGTTCTCATAATTATTATAATTTTATTAAATTGATGATAATTTTGTTAATATTTTTATATTTCATATTTTGCAACTAAAATTTTTCAATGGTGAGTTAATGGTTTATAGAATTGAAATAGAAAGAGATTTATGTATAAGCTGTGAAAATTGTGTTAATGAGTGTGAATCGATGTTTGAAATGGATAATGGCATCTCTAAACTCATTTCTGGAGATATTAATGATGATAATATTTCAATAAAAGAATATGAAGATATTTCTTGTGGAATAGATGCTGCTGAAATGTGTCCTGCTGAATGTATAATTGTTTATGAGGACAATGTGGCTATAAACTAAATTATAATAGGATTAAATTATTATTTATTAGTAGCTATTAGCTATTAGTAGTTATTGTCAGTTGTTATTAGCTATTAGCTATTATCAGTTGTTATTAGCTATTATTAGTTTTTATTAATTATTATTAATTATTAGTAATTTAAAGTATTATTAATGATTTAAAGTGTTAATAAAGTGTTAATAAAATTTTTATAGTTTAAAGGTGATTTTTATGAGTTCTGATAATAATCTTTCTTATGATGAAAATAATTATAAAATAAATATGGATGATTTTTCTCCAGAATATTCTGAATTGGAGTCTTTTAATTTTTCATCTGGAAAAAAATTGAAAAGTCTTCCAGTTGAATATTTCACGATAGGAACTCCTATCACTGATGATCAAGGACATATAAACAATGCCATTATTTTCCTTCATGGGTGGGGAGGAGATTGTGGGTCTATAAGAAGAATTGATGAAATTATAGGTCCAAAAAAACCATTGGATACTAAAAAATTTTTTATTATATCTATAACTACTTTAGGCTCTCCAAATTCAGCAAGTCCTTCAGTAATGAACCTTGGAAGCGAATTTCCAGATTATTCTATTGAAGACATGGTTAAGTTTCAAATAGATTTTTTGAAGTCTAAATTTAATATCATTCATGTAAAGGGAATTATTGGAAATTCTATGGGTGGATTTGAAGCTCTAACATGGGCAGCTAAATATCCTGAATATATGGATTTTTTAATATCTTTAGTAAGTACTTATAAAGTTTCAGGTCATAATTATGCCCTTTTTAAGTTTATGAATCATATAATTAAGAGTGACCATGAATATAATAATGGTAATTATTCAAAACCTCTTAAAAAATCTTTGGCACTGGCTAATGAGTCAATGTATCCTTTTGGACTTTCTAAAAAATATTATTATAGTTTAAATAATAATGAAATTGATAACTATATGGAAGAAATGGGGAATGAAGCTATTGAAGAATGGGATGCTAATGATATTGTTTATAGAAATAATGCATCAACTTCTTATGATATTGAGGATATAATTTCAAATATAGAGGCTAAAACATTGATTGTAGCTATAAATCAAGATCAATATTTCCCTCCTAATTTAGATGCAATTCCAATGTCTGAAAAAATTAAAAATTCTGAAATTATTATTTATGATTCAGAGATGGGTCATATTGGAACACATGAAATAATAAAGATAGAAAATGAGTTAGAAAATTTCTTAAAAGAGTTTAAATAATTATAATAAGTTTATAAATTAAGTTTATATTAGATTAAGTTTATATAAAATGAGTTTATATCTAATAAATTAAGTTTATATAGATTTATTATTATTTTTAAATGTTCTTTAATTTTAAGTATATTCTTAACTATAATTATTTTAGATTTAATTATAATAATATTTAATTTTAATTATATTTTAATTTTAATTATATTATTTAATTTTTATTATTCTTAATATATTTTTAGTATTTTATGTTTTAAAAGTAGCATATGTTTTAAAATTGTTTAAAAAATTATGGGTAAAAAATTATGGGTGATTTAATGGAAGTAAAAGTAGAAAATTATGGTTTAGCTGAAAAAATTGATTCTGATGATAAGGAAATGGCCTTTGTAACTTATAAAGTTTCAGGGCTTGATTCAAGCTCATTAGATTTTTTAAAAGAAAATTTAGAGGGCGATATTAAAATTGACAATGATGTATTATTTATAAAAATATTTTATGATGAAGCGATGTCACCATTTCATAGTGAAGAAGCAAAATTAAAAATAGATGATTTTATTGCTAGAGAAGAAATAGAAATGAAATTTTTTATTTCTAGTTTTTTAGAAGACATGTAAAAAGAAAACTTATGAAAAACAGTTTTGTCTTATTTAGTATATTATTATTCTATTTAATCTTGTTTTACTTTAATTTAGTCTTAATTTAGTCTTAATTTAATTTTAATTTAATTTTAGTTTAATTTTAGTTTAATTCTAGTTTAATTTTAATTTTAATTTAGTTTTGTTTTATTTTTAGTTTAATTTAACTTTATTTTATATTTAAATATGAAATAAATTTATAATGGAATTAGCTATTGATCGTGCTGAATTAAAACTATATTAGCTCCATTTGGGTCTTTAAATAAAGCCATTGATCCAACTGAGATTTTTCTAGGTTCCATTACAAATTCAATACCTTTAGATTTAAGTTCCTTAACTTCTTTATTTATATCTTCTACTTCTATTCCTATAGAAAAAAGCCCAACCTCATTTTCTTGGTTTTTAATGAGTTCTAAAAATACTTCTCCTTCTCCTTTCAATAATGTTATTGTTGCTTGAGGGAGATTATATTGGCTGTCTATTTCAAAGCCCATTTTTTCTGTATAAAATTTAATTGATTCATCCATATCTTTAACTATCATTGTACTGTATTTAATTTTCATTATACCACCTTTTTTAGTAATCTGATGAAATTTCTAAACTAATATCTAAGCCAATATCTAAACTCTTAGCTGAATGAGTTAAAGCTCCTATTGAAATTATATCTACACCTGATTTTGCAAAATCAACTATATTTTCAGAATTTATCCCGCCTGAAACTTCTATCAAAACATTTTTTCTAAGTTTAAAATCATTTAAAATCTCTAAAGTTTCTTTAACAGATTCTAAACTCATATTATCTAGCATTATAATGTTTGCTCCATTTTTAGAAGCGATAGCTGCATCTTTACTATTTTCAACTTCTATTTCTATCTTTTTTGTAAAGCTAACACTTTTTTTTACTTTTTCAATGGCTTCAGACACAGAGCCTACCACTGCAATATGGTTATCTTTTATTAAAACCATATCATCAAGACAGAATCTATGACTATCTCCTCCTCCTACTGTAATTGCTAAGTTATCAAATTTGGCTAGACCTGGAGCAGTTTTTCGAGTACCTGCAATTTTCACATTAGGAGCAACACTTTTAATCTTTTCTACAATCTTATTTGTATTAGTAGCTATACCACTCATTCTCATAAGTATATTTAATGATACTCTTTCAAGAACTAAGATATCTTTAGCTTTTCCCATTATTTCTATTATTGTTTCTCCTTTAGAGATTTTTTTACCATCATCTTTAAGAATTGCAACCATTAAACCTCTACTTTCAAATATTTTTTTAGCTATTTGTGTTCCAGCAACAATTCCTTCTTCCTTAGCTATTAATTTTGCATTACCTAGTGTTTCATTAGGAATCAATGCTTCTGTAGTAATATCTCCAAACCCAATATCCTCTTCTATCCATTTTTCAATAGTATTTTTCATTAATCTCACCAGATAGCTATAATTTTCTTTCAATTCTTTTTTTAATTATTTTATTATTACTATTTTTTATTTATAGTATATTTAATTAATTTTTAGACTTTCTAACATCTATGAATATTATTTATATATTTAGACCCTAAATTATATATATTTTATTAAACAAATTTTAATAAAATAAATAATCTTAGTTAATTTTAATAATTATATTTTATTATTATATATTTAGTAAATCATATATTTAGTAATAATATTCTCAATTATCTATTAACAATATTCTTAATAATATTTTAATAATCATATTTAGTTATAATTATAGTAATCATACTTTTTTAGTTAATTATATTTATTTAAGTGATTTAATGGAAGTTACATTTTTAGGAACCTCATCTGCAGTCCCATCAAAGTATAGGAATCATCCTTCAATAGCTTTGAAGGCTTTTGGTGAAATAATGCTTTTTGATTGTGGTGAAGGAACTCAACGGCAACTAGCTAATGTTAAAATAAGTCCTATGAAAATTGATAAAATATTTATTACTCACTTGCATGGGGATCATATTTTAGGTCTTCCAGGTCTTATTCAATCAATGGGCTTTAGAGGTAGGGATTCACAAAACCCTCTTCATATTTATGGGCCAGTAGGTCTTGAAAAGGTAAAAGAATCTATATTTAATATGGGTCATTTTACAATTGATTTTCCAGTTATTATGCATGAGATTAATAATTCTGGAGATGAAATCAGCATAATTTTTGAAAATGATGATTATATTGTAGAATGTATAAAAACTCATCATAATGTTGTTAATCTTTCTTATTCTATATATGAAAAGAAAAAACCTAGATTTTTAAGAGAAAAAGCAATTGAATTAGGAGTAAAACCAGGTCCTGATTTTGGAAAACTTCATAATGGTCATTCTATTGAAATTGATGGAAAAATAATTAAATCAGAGGAAGTATTAGGGCCTCCAAGATCTGGCTCAAAGATAGTATATTCTGGTGATACAATACCTTGTGAAGAAATGATAAAGCTAGCTAAAAATGCTACTGTTTTGATCCATGAAGCTACTTATAAGAATTTGGATTTTGATAAAGCTTTAAATAATTTTCATTCGACTGCTTCTCAATCAGCAGGAATAGCTAAAGAAGCTAATGTTGATCTTTTAATATTAACTCATATTAGTACAAGATATACTAATATTGATGATTTGAAAGAAGAAGCTTTAAATATATTTGAGAATACTAAGGTTGCTTATGATTTTAGGACTTTAGAGATTTAATGAGAGATAAAATGAATCTAAATATTTTTCCACAATATCCTTTTATAGGACTTTTTATATATATCGTAATAATTTTAGTTGCTACGGTACTTGCGGTTAAAATTTCATCTTTTTTGATAAATAGAGTCACTAAAAAATTTGAAATTGAATTAACTTTTAATTATTTATTAAGGGACCTTGTAAAATATTTAATTTACATCATTGCTTTTTTAATGATTTTAGAGGTTGTTGGAATAGACATCAATGCTTTAATTGTAAGTGTAGGAGTTGTTGGAATTACTCTTGGTTTTGCTGCTAGAGACGTTATTTCTAGTTTTGTTTCTGGAATATTTATTCTTGCAGATAAAACAGTGAAAGTTGGAGAAGTTATTGAAGTTAATAATATTAAAGGTAAAGTTACAAAATTGGGTTTTAGAACTACTACTATTGTAACTCCTGATAATTTGATTGTTACAATACCAAATACTGTTCTTGCTAAGAACCCTTATATTAATTATACTTTTTTTGATAAATATAGGATTGATTTAGAAGTTATAATACCATTTAACATTGATATAACTAATTTTGAAAAAGCATTGATTCAAAGAATATCTAATTTAAATTGGGTTTTGATTGATTCTTCTGCAAAAGTTGATGTACTAGAAATGAATGAAGATGGAATAAAAGTAAAAATTAGTGCTTGGGGAGAGAATTATTCTCGAATAGATTGTTATCGTTTGGATCTTGCTAATGAGGTTAGAAAATTAATAGGAGAAATGGACTGATTTTATTTAATAAACTTTATTCTTCAATAGTTATTTTTTCAATATTTATACTTTATTTATTAATTGATTGAATAATTTGAAGAATAATCTAATATATAAAATTAATAATTTTAAAACATAAATATTATAAAAATAAATTTATTAGATATGAACTTATTATATATTATCAATATTCTTATAATTTAAACTTGTTATATTTATAATAATATTTATAATATATAATATTATCAATATTATTACATTTGATATTTTTACGATTATTATTCATACTTATTATCAATATTATTTTTATAACTATATTATCAATATTAATTTTATAACTATATTATTGATATTATTGTAATATTAATTTAATTAGCTATTTATTAGCTACTTATAAGCTATTAAAAAGCTTTTTATATTTTATTAATATATTTAACTTATTAAAATTATATTTAGCTTATTAAAATATATTAATATATTTAATATAATATACTTAATATAATATATTTAATATATATCTAAATTTTATAGGTAATTTTCATGTTAACAGATTTACAAAAAGAAATCATCGATTTGAAAGATGAAAAAAATGCAATAATCCTTGCTCACAATTATCAACCAAAAGAAATTCAAGAGGTAGCTGATTTTCTTGGAGATTCATTGGAATTATGTATTAAAGCTTCTGAAATTGATGATAAAGATTTAGTTGTATTCTGCGGTGTAGATTTCATGGCTGAAACAGCTTTTATTTTAAATCCTGATAAGAAAATTCTTATCCCTGATAAAGATGCAGAATGTCCAATGGCACATATGTTAAGTTCTTATGAAGTAAAAGAAGCAAAAGAAAAACATCCTGATGCTGCTGTTGTTCTTTATGTGAATTCTTTAGCTGAAGCAAAAGCTGAAGCTGATATATTATGTACATCTGCTAATGCTTTAAAAGTTGTAGAAAGTTTAAAAGAAGATAAAATATTATTTGGTCCAGATAATAACTTAGGAAAATTTGTAGCTAGACAGACTGATAAGGAAATTATATTGATTCCTGAAGGAGGCCATTGTTATGTCCATAAAATGTTCCATAAAGGAGACATAGCATTTGCAAAGGAAAAATATCCTAATGCTCAGATAATTGTTCATCCAGAGTGTGATATTGAAGTTCAAGATTTTGCAGATGCTGTTTTGAGCACTGGTGGTATGATTAGTTATGTTAAAGAATCTTCTGATAATGAATTTATAATTGGAACAGAAGTTGATTTAATTACAAGATTAAAAAGGGAGATTCCAGAGAAAAAATCCTATCCTCTTTTAGATGAGGCTATTTGTAAAACTATGAAATTACATTCTCTTGAAAAGGTTAAAAATTCATTAGTAAATGAAGAATATCCAATCTCTGTTCCAGAAGATATTGCTAAAAAATCTCTTAAAGCAGTTCAAAGAATGATTGATGTTTCTAAATAAACTAATATCTTTAAAAGGAAGATATTCAATGCTTTTTTTAATTTATTAGATATTTTTACTTTAAATATATTTTATTTATTAACTATTTTCAGCTATTAACTATTTATATCTATTAAATATATTTATAAGCTATTAAATACTTTTATATCTATTAAATACCATTATAAGTTATTAACTATTTTTATAAATTATTAAATAACTTATAAACTATTTAATAATTTTGTTTTTTATTAACATTTTTTATATTTTTATTTTTAATAATTCTTACTTTTCTACTTCTTTAATATTTTTATAAATAGTATTTTTTATTTTTAAATAAAAAATATATGTCATTTATCTATTTTTTATTTAATAAATCAGTATATTTATTAATAAGTTTCAATGGTTCTTAATTTATAGTTTAATCTTATTTTATTGTTTATTTTATTATTTAGAGGATATTTTTTCTTTTTTCCAAATTTATTATTTTATAAACTTACTAAAAATATTATTCTCTTTTTAGTATTATCCTCAATAGCTCTTGTTTTTCTTTGCTTTGTCAAATAAGATATAATTTACAGATTTTTCTACTAAATACTTATAATTCTTTAAGATTAAATAATTATTATATTTAAACCTATTAAATGCTCTTTTTTTGATTTAATAAGCATTTAATAAGTTTATTTTTTAAAAATAAACCCAAATATTTATATAATATATTATCAAATATTATTTTTGTCTAGAAATTAGTTTTTTAAGAAAATTTCTAGATATGGAGGCGGAAAATATTAAATTAAATAGATTACATTGCACATTGTTTATAATATGTGTAGCATTTTCAATGGTAACTGTTTCAGCTACTTCGGAAATGTCAAATATAAATGATGGAAAATCAGTAAGTGATAGTTCATCAAAAGATAGTAACAATGTGAAAAATTCAGTTAGTATAAATAATACAGATAGTACTTTGTACAACTTAAGTCTTGGAGATAATGGTACTAAAGTTGCTTCACTCCAAAAAACTCTTTATAAATATGGGTATTATTCTGGAGAGATCGATGGTGAATTTGGTCCTTATACTGAACAAGCAGTCAAACTTTTACAAATTGATGCAGGATTAAATCCTGATGGATATGTTGGAAGTTTAACAAGTTCTGTTATAGATCAATTGAATACTTTGTTAGAAAATGATTCTCAAGGAGTAATTGGTAATTCTAAAAAAACAAATCAAGAATCTAGTTCTAATAATGGTGAATATTCAAGTAAATCTTATTCTAATGCTAATTCCTATGGAAACTCAAGATCTTCAGGTTCTTCACTTTATGGAGGATATGGAAAAGGAGTAGGTGATTGTTGGGATAATAGTGAAATGCTATATCAAAAATTAAAATCTCAAGGAAATGATGTTAGAATAATCCAATATCCTACAAGCTTATCCTCTAATCATAGGTCTGTTCAATATTATTCCAATGGTAAATGGGTGGATTATGATTATAAAGGAAATGGATACAAAAAAGTCTACTATGCAACTAGTAATAAGAATGGTGCAACTGTAGTTAAACAATAAGTCATTAATATTAACTGTTTTTCCATAATTAGTTGGATATAATTGTAATCTACTAATTACTTAGATATTTAATATTAAGATACTAAAATATAGAATTAATTTTTAAAATATGTGGAGTGGGCATGATTTTGTATTTTTTTAAATATAAACATGACCTTCCTCATAATTTTAATTTTTTATTTTTTAGCTTTTATTTTCTTTTTTTCTAGTTTTTAATTTTCTTCTATCTTTAACTTTTATTTTCCTTTTTCTAATTTTTTTATTTTTGTTTTACCTATATTTTTCATGATTTTTCTTTATTTTTTATTTTAAATAGTTTTAATAGAGTTTTTATGTTTAAAACTTTTTAATTATAGTCGGGGGTAGCTGATGTTTTTTTCTTTTTTTCTTTTTTATGGCTTTTTTGGGGGTTAGTTTTATATATTAGTTTATTTCATAGTATATTATATGAACATAGCGAATGTTCATTTTCATCATATGAATTTTTTGTTAGGTATTTTTTTTGTAGAGTATAAAAATAGGTTATTGAATTAGATATGGTGTATATGATGTTTATTTATTATAAAAATACCTTATATTATTTAATAATATCTAATAATGTTGTATAAAAGAATAAACTTTTAAATAACAATTAATATCCTAATTTTATATTAGAAGATAAGATAAAATTATATAAAGTATATAATTAAAGAGGTGAATAGTTTATGTTAACATTAAATAAGAATTATTCATTGATCCTTGTTGTGTTATTTACAATGATATGTGCTGTAGCTGTATCTGGAGATGTACATGCAGCAGAACCAGGTTATAATACATCTGGTGATTGGGTGAATGAATATAATGGTTTAGAAGATAATTTGACTAAAGCAGATGAAGATTTGAAAAATGCTAATGATTCATTTAACTCAGCTAACAAGAGTTTAAATGATAGTGAAGTTGCTTTTGAAAATGCAGTGAAAAAACTTAATACTACATTATCTAATCAGGAAAAATCTCTTAATATTAAGGTATCTAAATATTCTGCTTATAAAAATAGTGTAAAAAATTACAACACTGCTAAAAATAACTATCTTAAAGCGAAAAATACTTATCTTGAACTTTTAAAAGAGTATAAGAAAAAGAAAACTAAAGATTTGAAAACTAAAGTATTGAAAAGCAAAGAAACTGCACTTAAACTTAAAAAAACTGCTTTAAGTAATAGAAATAAGGTAACTTCTGCTAAAAATGCATATATTGAAGCAACTAACGATTATTACCTTAGTGTATTCCTTACAACACAAGCAAGTTCTGAAGTAACTGCAAAAAATGATATTTTAAATCAAAATGTAAGAAAATTTAATGATGCAGAAGAAGTCTTATGGAATGCTGAGGATGATCAATGGTATGCTAATTTTGATTTTACTAATGCTGAAGAAGTTCTTAATAGTATTAATGCTGATTTCATTGTAGCTATGAATGATTTATATGATCAATTATTAGCTGATGGAGATATATATGATTTAAGTGACTTTGATGTTGAAAATTGGACTGATTATTATTTAGGTACAAATAATTTATCATCTGGTCCTATTTATTTAGCTGATATTTTTAATGAATCATTTTCTGGTAACTTAACTAAGATTTTTGAAGAAGAGAATGCTACTAATGTAGGTAATGAAACTTTCATTAATCTAGCTAAAGCTTCATTCTTAAATAATTATACAAACGTTATCATGAATGACTATTTTAGTAATGGTTATGTTGATGAAAATATTAGTAATGGTTATATAGTTGATGTTATTAATGTGACATTGCCTGGTGAGTATAATAAGGCTTATAATGATTTTATAGAGAATGCTAGCTTTAGAGCTAATCAATCTGGAGTAAATGCAACCATACTTGCAGGACAAGAATTAATAAATAATATAACTGATGTTGTAAACAATTTAGTCAATAATGTAACAGCTGGTCAAGAAAAATTAGCTGAAATAAACAATACATTAGGAGATCTAAATACAAGTGCATATAATCTTAATCAAACAGCAGCAGACGGTAATGGTTCAACCATTGCAAATAGTATAGCTCTTATTGCAGATGGATTATATGGTAATATAAATGAGAATATAGATATACTTGATACTCAAATAGTTAAATTAATTGAGTTCCAGAACTTTATAAATTCTGCAAATACAAGTGCAGGTTCTGCAACAACTTTAGGTGATATAATATCTGCTTTTAATCAAGCAATAGGTAACGCAACAGTAATAAACACAGGCATAACAACCACAATTCCGCAAATAAATGGAATAATCGGACTTGCAAATGAAACATTAACAAATATAACTAAAAATGTAACTGAATTAGAAGCAGTAGGCAATGAAACTCTCAATGATTCAAGTGAGTTATCTGATTTAAAAGGAAATTTAACATCTGTCGATACTTCTAAAGATGAATTATTAGGGATAATAGAATCTGTAGGTGAGATAAATAATGAATTAGGTGAATTTTTACCTGTGAATGATGATGAAAAATAATTATTAGGCCAATAGGGAGAAGTATATAGGTATGTAAAGTGATTAATATTTTTTGAGCTTAGATAATTATATTATTTGAGTGGTTATTTTTCTTTTCCATCTTTCTCCCAATTTTTTATTCTTTTGTAAATCTTTTTTATTATAATTAATCTATAAATAATCTTGATTTTTTTATTGTTTTTACTATTTTCAATATTTTTATTCTTTTTTTTTAGTTTGTTTTAATTGTCTATCTTTTTATTTATTGATATTTTATGAAGTCAAAAATATAAAAATCTAAAAAATAAAATTTTTGAAACATCAATATAATTAATTTTCTTATTAATTATTTTAATAGTTTGATAAATAACTACTAAAAAAATTTATCAAAACTTTTATAATTTGCATAGATTTATATACTTCTTCATACAAAGATAGTAACTGTATCTATGTATATATCATCATATATACTAATATTTATAAATTCGAATAACATTTATATTTTTAAAATTCTAAATTTCAATTATTAATTTAAATTTCAAATAGTAATTTAAATTATAATTAGTATATTTTTAATTTTTATATTTAATTTGAGGTAATAATATGGTATATTATATTCAAGAAGATGAATTTGAAGATGAAGAGATAGAGGAATCAGAGGATGAAAAACTAGAAAATAATGAAGATTACTCTGATGATGAAAATCCTGAAGAATCTGAGGATGAAGAAAGTTTGCCTTTTGCTAAAGCTGAAGTTGTTCGTTTAATGAAACAAAATCTCGATAGTGACAAAATGATTAGAGAACGAGTTAAAGTTGAGATGAATAGATTTCTTGGAGATGTTCTCAAAAATGTGTGCAAACAGCTTAATGAATATCCTTACACTACTATAGAATATGAAATGCTTAAAGAATCAACTTATCCTTATACAAATATTGAAAGGATTAATCAAGAAAAAGAAAGGATTTTATTACATTTAGAAGCTATTAAAGCTGATTGTAATGCATTATCTGCTGATGTTCAAAAAACTTTAAAATTAAAAGATGTTGTTGATGAAGAAGATGAAGATTTTAGAGATTTATAATCTATAACCTTCATTTACTAAGATTTTCATTTAAGAAAATTTTTATTCATTAAAATTTCATTTGCTAAAGTTTTTATTCACTAAATTTCTATTCACTAAAATTTTTATTCAGTAAAGTTTCATTTTTAACTTTATAATTTTTTAATTACTCCTTGTGTCACTGAGGCATTTACAATATTATCATCAGTTATATTAGTGCCAACTAAAAATGCTCCTGCAAATAAAAATATCATTAGTATACATTTTATATTGTTCATTTTTTAACACATAATTTATGTATAAAATAGTTTTTACATCAAATTTCTATTTTTTAAAATAAAAAAATAAATTATTATTATAATAATTTACTATTACTTTTTTCAATTTTTAAAGTATCATAATACTCTTGAGCTTCAGGTTTAACACTAAAACTATGCACCAAATCCTTATTCTCATCAACAATCCGCTTAACATCATCAATGGTAATATGGAAAAACTCTTTCCTCCTATTTACTTTATTTACTCTTTTATGATCAAACCTATTATGCAATTCTTTTTCTAGTTCAAAAGCCTCTTCACTAAAAATAAACACGTGATGATCAAATCTGAATGGAACTGAAGCATCAGACAATTCAGTTATCCTACCATAAGGATCATCTCTTCTAGTTACCCCTATCTTATAAATATTCTCTCCAAAAGAACCTACATTAGATAAAATATATACATAACCTGCACCGGTTCGTTTTCGTTTCTCAGCTATATCTTTTTCATCATTATTACTTTTTTCAATAGCTAATTCTAACTCTTTGAGTTTGTTTTTTAATAATTCTATTTCTTCATCAGATTCACTTCTTTGTAATAAATTATTAGTTGCTTCCATTTCTGTTTCCAATTGCATTTTATGTTTATTAACACTTTTAAGTTGGGCATCTAATTGTTTTTGTATTTTCCTTTCTTCTCTTTCTCTTTCTCTTGTTTCTCTTAATATTTCTTTTTCTTCTTGTTTTTTCAATTCATATTCAATAGCTACATTCAGTTCTTCCAATTTAAGATTTAAATATCTTGAAGTAATATTTATAAGATTTCTTTCATTCAACCTATTTAATGTTTCAAATGCTTTATTTATTCTTTTAACAGAATTTTCCATATTTGAAAGTTTTACTTTACTTATTATTGTGTCACATTCTAAATTAAAATTTTTTATTAATAATTTTTTATTAGCATTATTCATTGCTTGTCCTTTTCGTTTACTTCCATCAACAGTCCAATTATCTCCACCTATTACAGCAGTTTTGTTTTTTATCATATCTTTTTGTTTCTTTCTAATTTCATCCAGTCTTTCTTTATATAGTAATGCTGTTGAAAAATTATATTTAGGTTCATATAATCCTATTTCTTGCCATTCAAGTTCTTCTTCTATAAATATTAGTTCTTTTTGTTTTTCTTTTAACTCGTTAATGATATTATCCAATTGAATTCCTTTATCTTTTAATTTAATATTTATTTCTTCTTGTTTTGCTTTTGCTGTTTCTTCCAGTTGAGCATCAATATTAGCTAAATCATTTTCTTTTTGTTCTAATTTAATGTTTATTTCTTTTGTTTTTTCTTTTTCCATTTCATCTAACTTAATATCAATATTAGCCAGCTCATCTTTTTTATCAGCTAATTTTTCATTTATTTCCTTTTCTTTATCATTTTCCATCTTTTCTAATTTAATATCAATATTAGCTAATTCTTCTTTTTTATCATTCAATTTTTCATTTATTTCTTTTTCTTTAGCTTTTTCCAGTTCATTTAACTTAATATCAATATTAGCTATTTGGTCTTGTTTTTCCTTTAATTTATTATCCATTTGTTTTTCTTTTTCATTTACCTTTTTGTTTAAATAATACACACCTATTATTATTAATGGAATCCCTATAAAAATACCATATAATGTTATTGAGAATAATATGCCTATTATTATTATGATAAGTCCTTTATTTTCTTTAATATTCAATGTAGATGTTTTTTCTTGATTTTTTTCTGTTTCATTTACAATTTGTTCTTTTTCTTTATTTTCATTATTCTTATTTTCTTCATTTTCTGTTTTAGAAATTAGAGTTCCACATTTTTTACAAAATTTGGAATTTTCATCTAAAGGATTTCCACAATTAAAACAAAATTTAGGAACTTTCTCTTCCCCCATTTCTTCACCTCATTTATTTAAAATTTGCATTAATTATTAATGATAGTTTACATCATTACTATTTTTCAAAATAAAAAAATATAAAATTATTTTTAATGTTTAAACATTCACTTTTTTCTCAAAAATGATACTTTCATTGCTTTGTGGAGGATTGTTAAAATTGCTATTATCATAAATTATAATCCTGACACTAGTTGGCTTATTACTATCAACTCCATAATATTGTTCATTAATTTTATATTTTTGATCTTTAACGATTTTTAAAGGTTGAACCATATAATTTGAACTGATTAATGCTCCATTATTATCATAATATTCAATAAAACCTGTTACAGACTCAAAACTTTTATTAGATTGTAACATAGCTGTCACATTCCCAGTATAATAACCTATCCAAGGATCTTTCTCAAAGTTACTTTTTATATTTGATATTGTAATACTGTTTTTATCACTTGCTAACTCTTGACTTTCAATAGCAAAGCCTGCAACAAAAACTCCGATGATTGCTACAATACTTAATATTGGGATTACTATTTCTTTTTTAATCATTTGTAGTCCCTCCGATAGTTATTTCTTTTTCATTTACATAAATCAATATTGCTGAAACAATATATAATAATATTCCAATCCAACTGATAATAAATCCTGTGCCTGAAAGTATAAATGCTATTGCACCAATGAAAAGTTCTACAGAAGCATATAACTTATTTCCGTTATTATATAAATATATTGCAAGTATAACAAATATTATAGGTAATATTCCAAATGCATATGAATTAATTAAATCCATTGTACTATAATAAGATAAATTAAGTGTTACTAATCTTATTAAATATATTATGTTCATTAATATTCCTATTCCTGCTGTTAAAATTGGCAGTTTTATTTTCATTCTTTTTTCACCTCATTTTTTAGTAAACTTTCATTATTAATAATGATAGTTCTATGTTTTTTGTTTGTAACTATTAGTTATATAATTGTTTATACATGATTTTCATACTATTTTATAATTCTGAAAAGGAGGAAGTTAAGAAAAAAATATTCTTAACCTCAATGTTAAATCCCCCAATTATTATTTATTGTAAAAGATAATATATAAACTTCCGCGTGAGGTCTAAGTACTATTTCAAGTGTAAAAAACTTGTAAAAAAAGAAAAAAAGAACAATTACTCAATTATAACTAAAAATAAGAGAAAAAAGCACTATTTTAAATGTAAAAAAATAATATTTATCTTGGTTTTGTAATAATTAATGGTTCTATGAATATTACTTTTTCCTTTTCAATCAAATTTTCTATGTCTTTAATATTATTTATATTGTTAATAGTTTTAAAAGGAACTAAATAAAAAGCAACATTTTCAGTATCATTTGCCCCATCATTATCAAATAATAAAGGAAAGCTTAAAGCTTGTGCATTGCCTTCATAATTTTGTTCAAAACAAAAATAATCTCCAAAATCTTTATCGTCTGGATCTAAATTATCTCTAATTGAACTAATAGATATTTGTATTGTAGACGCTTTTTTAACTATTAATGAAAACCCTTTATTCTTCTTAATCTCCTCAAGTTTTTTCCCATAAATATTTAATTTAAAAAACAATTTTGAAGAATATAGGTTACTTCCAGTTTTACACATATATTATCTTTTCTTATCTTGTTAGTAAATTTTCTTCTTTTTGTTTTTGAAGGTTTGATTTCCCAATATCCTACTAAATTTTCTTTAGTTAGAAATAATTCTTCTATGCTTTCTATTTGAACAACTCTTAAGAAATCTTTTATTTTTAAGTTTCTAACATCTTTACTTCTAAATCCACAACTAGCCATGAATGCAAATAATGCTTTGTTTCTGAGATATGGTGTTTTTTCAATAGCTCGTTTAATTTTTTCCCATTTTAATGGTTTTTTTGGACTAGTATGATTATCAATGCTTAATGGTTCGGGTAGTTTGAGTCCTTATTTTTTTAAAAAAGGCCTAACATCGCCTATATGTATCTATTGATACATCAGACAATTCTCTGTTACTTTCATGAAAATAAAATTCTTTGAATATTTTGACAAGGTCTCCATTTTCAATATCTGCTTCTATATATGCTTGAACTGTTTCTCTTTCTCCTTTTTCATTTATAATTTCAGTTTCTTTCAAATAGCTTAATTGTTTTAATTTTGTTTCTTCGATTAATTCTAAAAATGATTTGTTTAAAAATTTTTGAAATTTTCTTAATGAAGACCGGATCCGCTTATTGATTCCTCCGATACTGTTTTATTTTGAATATATTTTTCAATTATTTTTATATCTTTTTCATTCATAATTTTTTTCATTGTATTTTATCATATAAATGTTTAGTAAATGCTATTCTTCAAATACCGTAAAACCAGTTTTTAAATTCTTTAATTCTTCTTCTGTTAATTTTTCTTTTTTAACATCAATATCCATTATATTACTCTGACCAAATGGATCTTCTATAATTAAAGTAGCATCAATATCTCCTTTAGATAATAATGAAAGTTTTTCTAATATTTTTAATCCATTTTTTTGAGATTCATCATCATCAAATATTTTTAAAGCTTTTTTCACTCCTTCTTCAAAACGAAAAATAACTCCTTCTACATTAGATACATAACCTAATGACTTTGGACCAGGTTCTACTTTTAAACCTAATTCAGTAATAGAAACTGTTGCTGATTGTGATTTAACCACTCTAGATGATAAGTTGCTACTTTTTATAGGTAATGTATATTTCACCGGATCTTTTTGTTCTAAACAGATTACATCATTGTGTTTGTATCCACAAGCATTACATATGAGTGTTGATTCAAGTATATCTCCAAAATGAGGTATATTTTCTTTTTTAGTCGTTGATTCTGCAGTTTTTTCCCCTTTACACACTGGGCAGTCAATTACCATTTTTTCCAATTTATAACCTCATGTATTTTTTATTTTATAGCAAATATAGCAAATATATTATCCAATAATTATATTATCCAATAAGTGGATTGTTTTCATTTAATTCGTTATCTTCACCTTTATATACATAACCTTTTGCATCTAAGTCTTTTATAATATTTTCAAGGATTTTTTTATCAGAAGCACATATTTTATTCCCTCTAATATTATTTGAAAGATTATAAAGATATTCAAAATCACTTTTGATCTTTGGCTTTTTTTCTAGGGATTCAATGAATTTCTTTGTTTTATCTGGGTCTGATGCACCAACTTTTCTTTTCAGAGGTTCTTTAAATCCAGGGAGTAGATATGTAACATCTTCAATGATTCCTCCGTGTTTATTTATAATTATATCTACTACATCAGCAAGCTCATCTACAGTATTTTTCAACAAAACTGTTTTACAAGTTTCAGTAATGTTTGTAAGCATGTTTTGTACAGTTCCTTCAATACTTTGAGTATTTACTACTCTTATTCCATTTTCCTCTGCTTTATCAATTAAAAAGTCATGAATAGTTCTGTTTTCAGCAAAATATTCTAATTGCTTTCCTCCTCTATGTATTTGCATAGCTCTTTTAACAAAACGTTCTTTATGATTCTCTTCATCAGACATTAAAACAAAGAAATGTATTGATGCCTCACTTTTAAACTGTTCTATATTTATTAATCCTGGAACAAGATGTACTCCCTCTATAATCACATCATCATAATCAGAAATAGCTCTACTTATAACTTTTTCAATTGCTGGAATAACAAATGATGAATGTTCAACAAAACCTGCATTTATAAGGTCTTCTTTATTATCGAATTTATTTTTATTTCTAAGAACAGTAAATGCATCAAATGATGACTTATGTAGAGCTGGAGCATATTCTTTACCGATGATTCCTCTAACAATTTCTCTAATAAAATCTGACTCAAGTAAGTGTTTTATTTCTAGTTTTTTAGCTAATTCTGCTGCTATTGTTGATTTACCAATCCCTGAAGCACTTCCCACTAATATTACATAAGGTTTTCTCAATTAAACCCATCTCCTTTCTATTTTAGCTATTATATAATATTTTATAACTTTAACCCAATTATAAATTTTTTCATCTGTTTATAAAGTTTTTAACTATTTACTATTATTTATTTTTTAAGAGATAAATATCTAATGTTTTTAAAGTAGGATCTTTTTAATAATTATATCAATTATAATAATTAAATTATTATAATAATTATTTTTAATAATTAAATTAATTTTTGAGTATTAAGTTTAAAGAGTATTAAATTTAACCAAACTATAAATTACTACAAAATATTATAAACTATTATTTGAATGAACTATACATTTAATAATAATGAAGTATAATATTTATATTAATATTTATAAGTTATAATTAACTCATGTTTATAATTAAGTATTGTTGCTATAAATTTAATTATAATTAGTATAATAAAGTTAAAGTAAAGTTATAATAAACTTGGATAGTAATAATAACTAATTTAGATATAATTAATATGAATATGATTATTTAAATGAGCTTACATTAGCAATTTATCATTAATTTTGGATTTTTTAATATTGAATCAATATTTAAAAAAATTATTATTTAAAAAAATCATCCAAAATAAACTATAAATAAAAATTATTAAATTATTAATTATTAAATTATTAGTATTATGAAATAACAATTTATTGAATTTTAGGAGTGATTTCTTGCATTCTATTGTTTCAGTTAAGGAACTTCAAAGTTTAAATCCATTTATCGTTATTGGCTGTGGTGGAGGTGGAGAAAAATTTTCTAATCTAGAAGGAATCGAAACTGTAGGATTTGTTGATGATGATAATAATAAACATGGAAAAACCTTTTGTGGATCTGATGTTTCAGAAAGCTTACTTAAAACAATCAACCAGGTAAAAGCTAAAAGTGTAGCTATAATGCTCCCTATTGGTGCAGAAGGATCAGCTCTTAAATATGCAGTTCAAGCTATTGATAATGGTATGAATGTAGTTTCCTCTTTTAGATCATTACCTCTCAATGATAATATTTCATTATTAAATTTTGCAAAAGAAAAAGGAGTAACTATTAAAGAGATAAGTCCGAGGCTGGATGTTATTAATGACATATTTGGTGTTTCTCCTGAAAAATGCTGTGAAACACTTCCAAAAATATCATATGAGCCAAAAGCACCTGTAGTTTTTGTTGGTGGAACTTCTCAAGAGTGTGGTAAAAGAACCACTACTCGATTATTGGGTAAAGAAGCAAATAATAGGGGATTAACTTCTCTTGTAATATCAACTGATGAAATGGGGTTAGAAGAGCCATCTGATTTAAATTTTAGAGCTGGAAGTTTATCTGCAATGGATATTCCTTCTTCAATTCTTGGTTCAATCAAATATTTAGAAGATAAGAAAAAACCAGATATAATATTTGTTGAAGGTCAATCTAGCTTAACTGAAAAAGGAAATCCTCATCCAAGAGGTTTATCAGCAGCTATTTTAATAGGTGCATCACCAGACGCTACAATAGTTTGCCACAGGCCTAATCATCCTTATCGTGAGCCAAGAGGTGTTAATGAGGAAATAACTGCAATTGAAGCCATAGAGCCAACAAAGGTTGTAGGTCTTTCAATTAATTTGAGAAATGTAGATAAAGATGTTGAAGTTGGAGATTTTGAGTCTGAGTTCAATTTACCTGCTGCTGATGTTTATAATGAGGGTGCTTCAAAATTATTAGATTCTATTTTAAAATATTTAAAGGAAAATAAATTTAAAGGAGAATAATGAATGAGTTTTATTGATACTTTAAAAAGAAGTCTTGGTTTTGATGAAGAAACAAAAGAGCCTGTAACTAGTGATTATGCTGAGGATATTCTAGAAAATGATTTTTACATTGCTCCAGAACAACCGTTTTATGAAATTATTTTAATAAGACCAAGAACCGTAGATGATATGGATTATGTATTTGATCAAGTTGTGGAAGAAAACAATCCAGTTATTGTTGATTTAGCTTTTCTTGAAAATGAAGGTCCAGACCCATTTCAAATGGCAGGGGAAAAAATTAAAATTCTTAGAAAAGAGTATAAAGCAGAGGCAATTTCTCTCTGTAAAGGGCCTGATAAAAACATGATTATTTTAACTCCTTCAAGGATTAAAATAATTAAAAAAGAATAAATATCCTATTTTCTTATTAATTTACTTTTATTTTAATTAATATGGTTATTGGTTAATATTATTATTTTTATTATTATTTTTATTATTAGTTCTACTATCTTTTTTATTATTACTTCTATTATTATTCATTATTTTTATTATATTCTTTATTATTATTTTTATTAAAATAATAATTAAAATTAATTAGATTGTTATATATAACCATATTTTTTTTAAATATTGATCTTTTAAATTTTATAAATTGAATACTTTTTCAGCATTCTTAAAAGATACCTTATCAATATCTTTACTATCAAATCCTAATTTTTTAAGAGTTCTAATAGTTTTAGGTACAGATATTGGATCAGAGGGCATATTACTAATATCACTATTTAAAAGAAAGTTATCAAATCCATATTCCTTTAAAATAGCAACTGCTTCATCAACTTCCATTTTTTGGGGTTGAACAGTAAGACCTAATGTAAAATCTTCTTTAATAACTTCATCAATAACATCTAAGTTGATATGATCTATAATAACTAGATTAGGGTCTATTGTTTCCAATACCATTTTTTTTATTTCTTTTAAAACCTCTAATTTATTTTTTCTAGGTGTATGTATAATAACATTAGTATCTGTTTCATCTGCTATTTTTAGCTGTTTTTTGAATATATTTTTTTCTTCATTACTTAAATCTTCAAGACCAATTTCACCAATTGCTACTATAGATTTTTTTTCAATATATCCATTTAGCTTGTCATAAACAATTTTTGGTGATTTAATAATATTTGAAGGATGTATTCCTAATGCTACTTTGAGGTCAATACCATACTTTTTAGCTCTTTCTGTGTCGTAGTTCAATATTCTTTCTAAATGATTTAAAAGAACTATTTCACTCATTAGCTCGTATGGATAAAAAGCACAAGTAATTGCAGTATCTATTCCACTAATAAACATTTTTTCAAAATCTTCACTACTTCTTGCATCGGCGTGGATGTGAGTATCTATCAATTTCATTTCCCCTTGTTTTTATTCCATGTTTATAATAATTAGACTTGTAGTTTATATAGACTTATAATTTATAATGATATTTAATATGTTATAATATGTTTTAACTATGACTTATACTTTTGTTTGGTCTTTTAATTGCTATGATTATATTTTTGAATCAATTAGTATTAATTTTCAATATTTTTTAAAAATATATATTTTTTAGATATTATTTTGACTAAATTCATATAAATTTTATATTAATTATAATTAGCTATAATTAATTTTAATAGATTTTAGCTAATTTTTAATTGATTATTTATTAATTCTTTATTAATTTTAGTTAATCTTTAGCTAATCTTAGCTAATTTTTAATTAATTTTTAGTTATTTTTCATTTTTTATCTTATTATTTTTTTATTCATCTTCTATTTATCTTCTGATTATTTTCTAATTATTTTCTAATTATTTTTTAATTATTTTTATATAATAATTAAAATAATTTGTATTAAAGTATTACTTTTTTTTCATACTTTTTCATACTTTTTTATTTTTTGAATATTGTTTTTATTAGCCATATTTAATTATTTTATATTTTTTTTATTACTTTTTTAATGAAATTTTTTAAATACACAATTTTATTATATTTTCTATTGTTATTTTTTGTATCTTTATTTTTATATTTTAGATATCTAATCATTAAAATTTATTTAAAATTAAATATAATTTATTTTAAAATAGTTATATCTTATAAAATAGCTTAATTTATTTTATTTATTAGTTTTTACAATTTTAAAATCTTTTTTACAATTAGGCTTATTTTATTTTTTCATTTAAAATTTAATACTTTTTATCAATATTTTAAAGTAAAGTTTATATATCAAAAATATCAAATAAATAAATACAAATTTATTACAGTAATACTTATTGTTAATAAATTTTATATTATGAAAATGGAATACTAAGAATGAAATATTAAAAATGAAGTGCTAAAAATATAAAAATAGTTATAAAGTATTATTGCATTTATCATATATTTTAAAAATATTATTGGATTAATTTATTAGATTTGATCCTATTGATATGCTTAATCTCATTGGTTATGATTGATTTAAAAGTTATAATCTTTAAATGATGCTTATAATCTTTATAATTTAAACAATCTAAAATTGATTAGAAAAGGGGGAATCATTGGGCATTGAAAAGGTAGGTACCTGTTGGATAATCTAAAACTAGGCTTAGGGATAAAATGAATAGTAAAAATATTGATTATTTAAATATGTATGAAAACGTTAAAGATGAGCTTAAATTTTTAACTAGCTCTAAAATTCGGATAAAATTATTAGAATGCTTATCTGAAATACCAGTTCCTATGAAAATTTTGTGTGAAAATACTAATTTAAATTATAGTGCTATATCAAATAATATACACAGATTAAAAGATAATGGATATGTTGATTCAGATGATGGTAAATTTTGCTTAAATAATATAGCTATAATGAAACTTTTGAACTTTTATGATTTTAGTGAAACTGTAAGGATTATTAGATCCTATATTGATTTATGGATAGATCATGATATCAGCTGTATTTTATTAGATGGTTTAATAGATTTAAATTCTTTAAAAACTGGATACTTAATTGAATCTATTCCTACTGATATTTATAGACCACATAATATATTTAAAAATATTCTAAAAGATTCTAATAATATAAAATCTATTTTTCCATTTGTACATCCTGAATATCCAATAATATTTCAAGATTTGATAAAAAATGGGGTTAATATTGAAGTTCTTTGTGGAAAAGCAATCACATTAAACTTCATCGAATCAATGGATCTTAAAACATTGAAAAATGGGTCAAAAAATCAGAATTTTAAAATTAAATCTTCAAAAAGTGATATTAAAATATTTTTAACAGTTGCCGATGAATTTATGGCATTTGGTCTTTTTAAAGAAGATGGAACATATGATCAAAATAGGTTATTAATATCTGATGATTTAGATGCGGTTAAATGGGCTAATGGATTGTTTGACTATTATAATTCTATAGGAAATAGCCTTTATATATAATTTTTAAAATATTAAAGATTTTAAATATTTTAAACATAAATTTTTAGATTTTTTAATTTTTTAGCATTTGCTAAATCATTTATCTATAATAAGATTACTATAAAAAGTTTAGGTGAATAATATGGAATATAATAAAAAATCATCGATTAGTAACAACTTTAACTTGATGAATAAAGATGATATAAACAATGAAAATAAACTAAAAAATATAAGCAGTATCAAAAATGGAAATGATTTTAAATTATTTGATTTAGATAAAGATAATTATAAAATTACAGATATTGTCTCAAATAGTGTAAATGATGTAAAAAGTAATGAGATATTTATCAACATAAAGCATATTTTAACATCTACACTAAGGACAAGGCTATTGATCTGTCTTTTTTCAGGAAAAAAAGATTTAAAATCACTTAGAAACGATTTAGGAAAACCTTCAACTTCAATATTGCATGGAATAAAAGAACTTGATAAATTAAATCTAATAAAAAAAGAGAAGAAAAATTATGGTCTATCTTCTAATGGAACTATGCTGGCAATGAATATTATTAAATTAATCCAAAATATCTATTCGATTAACAATAATTCTCATTTTTGGGATTCTCATTGTATAAAAGATATACCTTATGAATCATTAAAAAAAATTCATTTAATTCAAAATGCTAAGTCAATAAGATCTTCTGAAAATGATTTAGCTAAAACTTCTAAAGAATATATAAGTTTAGTTTCAAAATCAAAGGATATTAAGGTTTTACTGCCTATATTTTCATCAATTCATTTAGATGCTTTATTAAAAAGTTTAAATGATGGTTCAAATTTAGAATTAATTGCTAGTAAAAATATTCTTGAGTTTATAAGAGATAATGGTTATGGGGAAAAGTTTTCATCATTTGTAAAAGATAATAACATGAATAATAATAAAAATAATAAGAATAATTCTCTTAAGATATGGGAATTGTCAAAAGAATTTAAATTATTTTTAAGTTCAGGCAATAATTTTTTATCATTAGGATTATTTTCTGATGATGGATATTATGATGATTCTATCATGCTATTGGATAACACGAAAGAAGGAATAAATTGGGGGCTTGAAGTATTTGAATATTATAAAGAATATTCAAAACAAATTAATATTTTAAAATATTTTAATATTAAGAATAATATTTAAAATAAGTTAAATAATAAAATAAACTAAAATAATAAAATAAGCTAAAATAATAAAATAAGCTAAAATAAAGAATTTAGAATAATTAAAAATAGAATATCTAAAATAAAATTGAAATAAAGTCTCTAAAATAAGTTGAAATAACTATCTGACATAATTTAAAAAAATAAAATTTGTAGAAAAGTAAGTTTTGGGATTTAAATTAATCTAATTAATTGAAATAATTCCCAACAACTTTTTTTAAATTTTTTATACTTACTCTTTCTTGTTCTTCAGTATCTCTATCTCTAATTGTCACAGAATTATCTTCAAGACTATCATAGTCAATAGTAATAGCAATTGGAACTCCTATTTCATCTGCTCTAGCGTATCTTTTACCAATTGTTCCAGAAGTATCATAATCAACCATGAATCCAGAATTTCTAAGATTAGTTGTAATTTCAGTAGCTAAGCTATTTAATTCGCTTTTATTCATTAATGGAAAAACACCTACTTGTATTGGAGCAATTGAATTAGCTAATTTGAAATATTCTTTATCTTCCTCAGTTTCTGCTGTATGGAATGAGTGTAAAAGTACTGAGTATAATATCCGATCAATACCAAATGAAGGTTCAATTACATGAGGTATGATCTTTTTTCCCTTAATTTCTTCTTCAACATCTTCAAAAGTAACATGTTCATTTTTTATTTCAAAAGCTTCTCCATCAATTAAGGCTTCATAGATTCCATCTTTTTTGATTGATGTTTTAATTTTTTCAACCATTACACTATCTATATTTTCTAGGAATGACTTCACTTTTGGAGCATTTTGCTTAAATGAAGGACCAAATTTAGCCATATTTGGCTTTGCTATTGTTTTAGATATTATTTTAGGTTCTTCGTATTGGATAAAAATGTTTAATTCTTCATTACTATGTTTGGAATGGGATTTTAAATCATAATCTCCTCTATCAGCTATTCCTATAATTTCAACCCATCCATATCTATCTGTTTTAACTTCAACATCCCAACAATCAATTGCATAATGAGCCATTTCATTTGGAAGATGTTGTCTGAATCTTAATACTTCATCAGGAATTCCAAGCTCTTTTAAAAACTTTTTAGCTAAATATATTTGATAAATTAAAATTTCATTAGCTACGATACCATTTTCAAGTGCTTCTTTAGCAGATATTGTTATTGGATCTTTTCCTTCGATCTGTGTTTTTTGGGAGTTTAGAACTAGTTTTTCATCAGCTATTGTGTTGAATTTAGGGTGTGTTTTATTTTCAGGGTCAACAAATATTTCTGCTTCTGCTTGTGTAAATTCTCTAAGTCTTATTACTCCTTGTCTAGGTGAAATTTCATTCCTATAAGCTTTTCCTAGTTGTACTGTTCCGAAAGGTAGTTTATTTTTGAAGAATCTTGAAAGTCTTTTGAAAAGTATAAATATTCCTTGAGCGGTTTCTGGACGCATATATCCAGTTTTATTTCCTTTAGCTCCAATATTAGTTTTAAACATAAGGTTATAGTTCCAAATTTCACTTAATTTATCTCCACAGTTTGGACAATTGACATTATGTTTTTTAACAATTTTATCTAACTCTTCATTAGTCATACCTTCTACTTCAAGGTTAGTTACTTCTTCTATTATATGATCTGCTCTAAAAACATCTTTACAACCATCACATTGTGCCATAGGGTCTGTAAAATTATCAACATGTCCTGATGCTTTTAAAACTTCTTCAGGAGTTACTGCTGGGCTTTCTATTTCATAGAATCCTTCTCCAGCTATATATTGTTTTCTCCATAGTTGCATAATATTATTTTTTAAAATAGCTCCAAGAGGTCCATAATCAGTAAATCCAGAAACTCCTGAATAAATTTCAAAGGACGGCCATAGAAAACCTCTTTTTGTACTGATATTTATCATTTTTTCATGATTCATTAATATTACTCCAATTTAATCGAAAAATTTTATATATACTTTTAGATACATCTTTTGGTATGCTTTAGATATCTTTAGATATATTTTTAGATTTGTTAATTAATTTATTATTAGATTTATTTTTAAATCTATTTTAAGTTTATTTTTTAGATTTGTTAATTAATCTATTATTAGATTTATTTTTAAGGTTATTACTCAATTTATTAAATCTTTCTAAGTTCATAATCTTGCTTTATTCGACTACTTTCTGGACGAGTCTGTCCCATATATTTGCTGTCTCTTTCAGGATGTCCATATGGTTTTTCTGCACTAGAGGTCATAGTTTCAAAAACTATCTGACAAGCTCGTTGTCCTGGATATAGGGCAACTGGCATCTTACCAATGTTTGAAATTTCTAGTGTGATTTTACCTTCAAAACCAGGATCTATATATCCTGCAGTTACATGCATGGTTATCCCAAGTCTTCCCATTGAAGAACGCCCTTCGACTCTAGCCACTAAATTATCTGGTATTTTAACAGTTTCATATGTTGTAGCTAATGCAAATTCATTTGGATGTATAATGAATGATTCTCCTTCTTTTATATGCATGGAATCCATGTATGAATCAAGGTCTTCAGGATCTTTTGGATCAATAAATGGCTTTTTAATAATTTTAAATCCTTTGAATTCATTTCCAATTCTTAAATCAACTGATGATGGTTGAATTTGTTTTTCAAAGTCTTCTAGAGGGTCTATGCTTATTTTTCCTTCTTTTAGATATTTTTTTATGTCTTTGTCACTTAAAATTGCCATTCATTAGTCTCCAATCCAGTAGTTTTTAATTCTTTTATATAAAATTTATTTATTATAATGATTATTAGTATTTTTGTTTTATATTAATCAATTTATGATGATGCTCGTGTATGATGATTTTTGTGATAATTATTTATATTTTTAATTTTTTTATTATAATTTTTATTATTATTTTTATTATTAAATTTTTTATTATTACTCTATTATTTTTTATTATTATTCTTATTATTATCTTTTTTATTATTACTTTTATTATTTTTTTTATTATTTCTACTATTTCTTTTTATTATTTTTATATTATTGAAATTTTCATATTTTTAGATATATTAACAACATTAATAAAATTAATAATATTAACAACATTGATAATATTAATAATATTAATAGATATACTTAAAATATGGATTATAGCTAAAATATTAATTATATTTAAAAAGGAATATTGATAATATATACTTATATATAAGATTTATAGATAAAAAAATTTAATTTTAGAATATTAATCTACTATTATAAAATTTAATAATGTAAATTATTCAAATTTCATTAATATTCTTCTTAAAATTCCTTTTAGAGTATGTGCTTCTCTTCCTGTGATAAATGCTCTATTGATTATATTTTTAAATGATTTTATTCCTGTTTTTTCTTTATGTTCTGGGATATTTAATTTTTTTATTATATCTTCCATATCTTTTAGAAGATATTCTTTTTCAATTCTTGTTGCTTCTTCTAATCCTTCTACTGGAAATTCATTTCTATTTTTAAATAATTCATAAAAAATAATGGCTGCTGCATGAGATATATTCATAATTGGATAGCTATGCTCTGTTGGAATGCTGACTATAATATCACACGTTTCTATTTCTTCATTATAAAGTCCATTACCTTCTCTTCCAAAAATTAAAGCGATTTTTTTGTTTAAATTTATAGATTTCCCTAATTCTTCTGGTTTTATTGGAATACGTGATAGATTATAGCTTCCTCCTGGTGTGCCTGTAGATCCAACTATAAAATCTATTTCTTTCTTTTTTAAAAAATCATCAAGATTAGGGTATGTGTTTGCAACGGCATTTTCTACAATATATTTTGCATGCATAGCTTGATAATAAGCATCTTCTTTTAGATTACAAGGATTTATTAGTATTAAGTTTTCCAATCCAAAATTTGCCATGGCCCTTGCTAAAAATCCAACATTTCCTGAAGATTCACACTCTACAAAAACAACAAATATATTATCTTTAAATCTATTATAGTTTTTTGAAAATCTAATTTCTTCTGCAGTTGAAAGTTTTTTACCTCTTTTTTTTGCAGTTGATTTTGCTTTAGAATTACTCTTTTCTTTTTCTTCATCTAAGACAGTAGTATCCTCTTTAATAACTACTATTTCTTCTGAGATTGTGTCTCCTACTTGATCACCTCCTCAATCTTATTTGTCATCATATGACATTTTTAGAAGTTCTAATATGTTCATAACTTTAATATTGTCTAAACCTTCTTTATTTAATGCATCTTGGATATTGTATTGACAAAATGGACATATACTAATTACTGCATCAACATCAAGTTCTTCAACCATTTCTGCTTTTTTCTTACCTAATCCAAATGCTATTTCTGGTTTTGCAGCTCTAACTCCACCACCAGCTCCACAACATTGGTCTGGTTTTTCCATTTCTATAAATTCAACACCTTTAATCTTATTAAGTATTTCTCTAGGTTCTTCTTTTATCCCTTGACCTCTATTGAGGTGACATGGATCATGATATGTGACTTTGAGATTCAAATCTTTCATTTGTTTTGTATCAAGATTTTTAGCTAAAAATTCACTTATGTCCATTACATTTAGATTTACTCCATATTTAGGATAATCATTCTTTAATGTAGCTCCACAACCAGCACACATTGTAATTATAGTATCATAATCAGATAATGCATCTTTATTTTTTAAAACAAGGTTTTCTACAATTTCAGTTTGCCCAGTTCTTAGCATTGGAGATCCACAACAAATTTGATCTTCGGGAACATCAACTTCAATTCCATTTTTCTTTAAAACATCGATAAGGGCAAAACCAACATTTTGAAGTCTATAATCGATCATACATCCTGTAAAAACAGCTATTTTTCCTTTTTTACTTTCATTTTCATTTTCACTATTTGGGGATACTTTTTCTTTTTCTGTTTTGTTTTGTTCTTTAGAAACTGTTTTAATGAAACTTTCATCTAATTCTTCAACAGATCTTCCAGTTTTTGAAATAAGTTCTTTAACTTCTTTATGTGCTTCAAGAGGTCCTAAATCTTTCATATTTGCTATAGCTCTTAATTTTTCTATAGCGTCTCCAAAACTATTAATTTCTTTTGGACATATTTCTCCACATTTACCACAACTAGTACAATAGTATAATCCTTCATCAATACTTTCTTTTGTTCTTTCTCCAATGTCTCTAGGATCAAAATCAAATTTTGATATATATCTCATGAAATAAGGTCCTGCAAATTCTTTTGTTTCTTTTATTACAGGGCACACTGAAAGACAGGAATAGCATTCAATACAACTTCTAACTTTTTTAGTGTCCATACATTCTTCATTTTCAATAATTGAAGGACATCCACAGCCATCTAGTTTTATATTATTTGTTTCAGAGGATTTTTTTAGATCTTTGAATTCCTTATTTTTGTTTTCATCAATTTCTTTATTTTCATTAATTTCATTAATTTCATTTTCATTAACTTCATTATCATTAATTTCATTATTTTCTATGTAGTTATTATCTTTATTATATTCATTACTTTCATTATTCTCATTGTTTTTATCTTTATCATCTGTTTCTAAGAATAACTCCATATTAGCTACTTTTTCTTCAATCTTAGTTTTGTCTACAATTAAATCTTTTATCACTGGAAAGTCTAAAGGTTCTATTTTTGATTTATCTTTTATTTCAGATTTGCATGCAAGAACTACTTCTCCATTCATTTTTAAAGCACAAGAACCACATTGCCCTGCTCTGCATGAACTTCTGAAACTTAAATTATCATTATAATTTTCATTTATGGCGATTAATGCATCTAGTATCTTCATCTTATATTTTTTCTCGATTTTATATTTTTTAAAGTAAGGCTCTTTATCTTTTTCCCTATCAAACCTTAATACTTCAATTTCAATCATTTTATCTCCAGATTCCCCTATTTATTATTTTTATAATATTTATTATTATTTATATGGTTATCTTTATTACTTTTATTATTTTTATTATTATATTTATTACTTCTATTATTATTTGTATTATTATATTTATTATTTTTATTATTATTTTTAATTATAATTTTAAATGCCATTATAATCCATATTTATCTTTTTAATTTTTACTTTTTAATTCAAAAAGTATATTTATTAATTAATCTAAAAATAGTTTTATGTTATAATTTTTATTATAGTTTCATATTATAAATTATAGTTTTATATTATAAAATTTTATATTATAATTAACCTTTATACTATAATTTTATGCTTTGCTATGATTTTATATTATAATTATGCTTTACTATATTTTATGTTTATTATTATAGTATGTTTATTATATTACTTATAATTATTGATTAACTTATGGATTAGCTTAATACTTGTTTTATAATAGTATTATGTCTTTTACCACTTAAATTATTTTGTTTATACTGTTTATATTATTTATGGTGTGTAATAATGGATTTGAATCAATTAGTGAATGGTAAATCTGGAGATAAAGAATTTCTGTTAGGTAATGAAGCAGCTGTTAGGGGTGCTATTGAAGCTGGTGTTTCAGTTGCTGCAACATATCCTGGGACTCCTTCTTCTGAAATTGGGAATATTCTTTCTATTCTTGCAAAGGATGCAGGATTGTTTTTTGAATTTTCTATCAATGAAAAAGTAGCAATGGAAGTTGCAGCTAGTAGTGCTGCTAGTGGACTAAAATCTTTCACATTTATGAAACATGTTGGCTTAAATGTAGCATCAGATTCATTTTTAACTGCAGTTTATACTGGAACTCCTGGGGGGATGGTTGTTTTATCTGCTGATGATCCTTCTATGTTTTCTTCTCAAAATGAACAAGATAATCGTCATTATGCTAGGTTAGCTAATTGTCCTGTTTTAGAACCTTCAAACCCTCAAGAAGTTAAAGATATGATGAAATATGGCTATGAACTATCAAAAGAGTTTAGTATTCCAGTAATTTTACGTACTACTACCCGAATTTCTCATATGAGGGGTGTTGTAGAATTGGGTGATGTTGAAATTATTAATAATAAAACAGATGATTTTAATAATATTAATTTTGCCAAAAACGTTCATTGGGAAAAAGGTTTTTTTAAAAAGGATCCAAAACAGTTTGTTCCAGTTCCAGAGAATTCTATGGTAATGCATGAAAAACTTGTAGCTAAGATGGAAGATATTGAAGAATTAGCTAATAATTCCGATTTAAACTTTATTTTTAATTCATTTGAAAATATTAATTCTGAAAATGTTAAACCTAAGTCTAAATATGGAATAATATCTAGTGGTAGTGCTTTTAATTATGCTTATGATGTTGTTGTTGAGGATAATCTAGCTAATTTAGGCTTTAATATTTTAAAATTAGGTTTTACTTATCCATTCCCAAAAGATTTAGTTTTAGATTTTATTGAAGGATTGGATGGTATCTTTGTAGTTGAAGAAGTTGATCCAATAATGGAAAAAGAAGTTTTAGCTATTATTGGTGAGGTTGGAATTGATATTCCTGTTTTTGGAAAATTAGATGGTAATTTTCCACTTATTCATGAATTTAATTCTGATATTGTTAGAGATTCTATAAATAAAGTCATTGATTCATCTTTTAATACTATAAATACTATTAATACTATTAATACTATTAATAATGGCAATAATATTAATAATACTAATAAGGGCAGTAATAGTAATAACATTAATAATAATATTAATAATAGTAATAATAGTAGTAATGATTTAAACATTAATAAAAGGTTAAAAGATATAAAAGATAATTTACCTTCTAGACCTCCTACATTATGTCCTGGTTGTTCTCATAGAGCTACTTACTTTGGTGTTAGACGTGCAGCTGAAGAATTAAATATTTCAAATGAAAATCTTATTTTTTCTTCAGATATTGGTTGTTATACTCTTGGTGTAAGTCCTCCTTATGAAACTACTGATTATTTATTGTCTATGGGGTCTAGTATTGGTGATGCATGTGGATTCTCAGTTGCTACAAATCAACATATTGTTAGTTTTATTGGAGATTCTACTTTTTTCCATGGTGGAATACCTCCTCTTATAAATGGGGTTCATAATAAACATAAATTTGTAGTAACCATTCTTGATAATCGTACAACTGCCATGACTGGAGGTCAACCTAATCCTGGACTTCCCGTTGATGGAATGGGAAATCAAGCTCCAGAAATTTCAATTGAAGAAATCGCCAAAGCTTGTGGTTGTGAATTTGTAGAAACTATTAATCCTATGAATTTAAGTAAAACTATTGATACTTATAAAAGGGCACTTGAATATGATGGAGTATCTGTTATAATTGCTAAACACCCTTGTACTCTTATTAAAGGATTAAAAAGAAAAAGACCTATGGTTATAAAAGAAAATAAATGTAATAACTGTCAAAATTGTGTAACTACTTTAGCATGTCCTGCTATTTCTATTGTTGATGGTAAAGTGGAAATCGATGATCTTCTTTGTAAAGGATGTACTGTTTGTGTACAGATGTGTGATGAAAAAGCTATTGGTGTTAAAAAAGATATCTAATTATCTATATTAATATTTACCTATAGATTAAATTTTATCTGGAGGAAAATAATGCTTAATAAAGAAAATTCTTATAATGTTTATATTTGTGGAGTTGGTGGTCAGGGAATAATTAAAACTTCAGTTATTATTGGTGAAGCAGCTATGAATGAAGGTTATGATGTTGTAATGAGTGAAATTCATGGAATGTCCCAAAGAGGAGGTGTAGTATCTACTGAATTGAGAATTGGTGGATATAAAAGCTCTATAATTGAAAAATTTAAATCTGATATAATTTTAGCTTTTGAACCATCTGAGGCTGTAAGGGCTCTTGATAAGGCAAATAAAAATACTAAAATCATATTTAACACATCTCCAATAATTCCATCCACTTTAAACCAATTTAATCAGGTTTATCCAAGTGTCAATAGTATTACTGAGAGTCTAAATGAAAATTATGACTCGGTATATCCTGTTGAGGGAGAAAAATTAGCTATTGAATCTGGAAGTATATTATCTCTGAATATGGTTCTTCTTGGTGCAGCTATAGCTAATGATACTTTTCCTCTTTCAAAAAAATCAATTATAGAATCTATGAAAAATAATTTAAACATTAAATTCCATAATATGAATTTAAATGCTATTGAAAAAGGTTATAATATAGTTAAAAGTAGCTAGTTTAAAGTATTTATTATTTTTATTATTAAAATAAATTTTATATAGATTTATATAAGATAAATAGGATAAATATTATAAAAATAGGAATATATTTAAAATATTATTAGTAATTTAATTATATAGGGGATTATATGAGTTACGAGATTAAAAACGCAATTATTCAAAGAGATGCTCTTGATGAAAGCTTTGAATTAATTGATCCAAATGGACTTTTTAAAGAAAAAGATATTTTAATTGCTATTGATAGTGATACATTAATAACAATCCAATTATTAATAAAATCAATTTTAAGAAATGATTTTAAGAAATGGAATGAAATTAATGAATTAACTGATGGAGAATCTATTGCTAATTTATTTGTTAAATTAGGATATAAAAGAGAAGAAGTTGCTGAACTTTTGAAAAGTCTTGAATAATAATGTTTAAATTAATTAAGCTAAATAAATTTAGCTTAAAGTTTTTAGATTTTAACTTAATTGTTTAAACTTATCTAAATTAGTTTTATGTCTTCAGCAGTTAGTATGTTGGCTTTTTTTTCTTTTAAAACTTTTATTCCTTCGTCAATATTTTCTAATCTTACTACAACAATAGCTTCATCACTTTTTTTACTAACAAATGCATAGATATATTCTACATTTATATTTTCATCATCGAGATGTCCTAAAATAGTGTTCAAACCATTTGGTTTATCTGGAATTTCTATTATAATAACTTCATTTTCTTTTACAACAAAATTATTTTTTTCTAAGACTTTTTTTGCTTTTTCATTTTCTGATACTATTAGTCTTAGTATTCCAAATTTAGTTGTGTCTGCTATGGAAAGAGCCCTAATGTTTATATTCTCTTTTGCTAAAACATCCATAGCTTTTTTTAATCTACCTTCTTTGTTTTCAATAAATACAGATATTTGCTTGTTTTTCATGGAAATCCCTTTTTATAATTATTTTCCTCAATTTTATCAATGCTTAATTAATAAATGACATGAATAATAGATTATAGGCCATATTATTCTAATTTAAACCTATAATATTCTTTATTCAAAATTTCTTTCATCTATTACCCTTACAGCTTTTCCTTCACTTCTTGGAAGAGATTCTGGCTCAACTAAAGTGACATTAGCACGTAATCCTATTTCTTTTTGAATGATTTTAGATATATTGTCTTCTATAGACTCCATTATTCTCATTTCATCAGAAAATAGTTCTTTAGAAGTTTCTACTCTAACTTCGAGTTCATCTAAATGTCCGGGTCTTGTAACTACGATTTGATAGTTTGGTGTAAGCCCCTCTATTTTTAATAGTGCTCTTTCAATTTGTGATGGGAATACTATTACTCCTCTTATTTTAAGCATATCATCACTTCTACCAGTAATTCTAGACATTCTAGCTAGAGTTCTACCACAATCACATTTTTCATGTGTAATTGAGGTTATATCTTTGGTACGGAATCTTATAACTGGCATTCCTTCTCTTGTAAGTGTTGTTAATACTAACTCACCTTTTTTTCCATCTTCTAAAGGTTGCATTGTTTCAGAATCAATAATCTCTGGATAGAAATGGTCATCAGATATATGTAGTCCTGTTTTTTCTGGGCATTCCTGAGCTACTCCAGGTCCAATAACTTCAGTTAAGCCGTAAATATTAAGAGCAATGATTCCTAACCTTTTTTCAAGTTCTTCTCTCATTTCTTCAGTCCACATTTCTGCTCCAAATATTCCTGACTTTAAACTAATTTCGTCTGGAGTTAATCCTTCTTTTTCAAGAACTTCAGCTAAGTAAAGTGCATATGATGGAGTACATGTAAGAATCGTACTTTCAAAGTCTTTCATCACTTCAATTTGTCGTTTTGTGTTTCCTGCAGAAATAGGGATAACTGTTGCTCCTACTTTATGTCCTCCATAATGGATTCCAAGTCCTCCAGTAAAGAGTCCATACCCATAACAATTTTGAATTCGATCTCCACGTGTTCCAAGTCCCATGGTTATTGCTCTTGCACTAACTTCTGACCAAATTTCCAGATCTTTTTCAGTATATCCAGAAACAGTTGGTTTACCTGTTGTTCCAGAAGTTGTGTGGATTTCTATAATTTCTTCTTCTGGAACTGCAAACATTCCAAAAGGATAAGCATCTCGAAGGTCTGATTTTGTTGTAAAAGGTAATTTATTTATATCTTCAAGTGTTTTAATATCTTCAGGTTTTATCCCTGCTTTATCAAATTTATCTTTATAGAATGGAACATTTTCATAAGCTTTTTTAACTGTTTCTTTTAACCTTTTAAGTTGTAGTTCTCTTTTTTCTTTTAGGTCCATACATTCTAATTTTTCATCCCAAGCCATACTTATCCCTATGTGTATATATAATTAGTTTATATTAATTATATATTAGTTTATAGTATACATATATTAATTTATATCATTTATATATTAGTTTAATTATTAATATATTAATTTATATAGTATATTAAATTTATATTTTTATTAATAAATTATTCATGTTTTTAATATTTTTATTAATATTTTTAATATTTTTATTTATATTTTTTAATATTATATTTCTTATATTATTTTTACTAATATTTATTTTACATAGTATTATTTTTCATATTTAATAATACTTCATATTTAATAATACTATTTTTATAAATAGTGTTTTTATTAATATTATTTTTATTAATATTATGTTTTTTATATTATTTTTCATAATATTATTTTAATGCTTATCTTTCTAATATTTAAATAGGTTAATATTTTTTCTTCAATAGATTAATATTCTTTCTTCTTTATTTTTTATTTTTTTAAAAATTATTTAATGAAGTTACTTAATGCATTTACTATTATTTATTACATTTATTATAACTATTGAATATTAATTTTATAATCAGAAATTCATGTATAAAAGCTTATATAATACTAAAGTACAAAAAGAAATTTTGTAGATATATAGATTAAATTTAAACTTTTAAAGTCAGTTTCTTAGTTTTAAAATTATTTTTTAAATTTAGTTTATATTTGTAATATGGATTATAGTTATAATAGTGATTATATTATTAATGGTAGTCATAGTAATGACTCTTATATTGTTTGTAGTTTTATTAATTAGTATGTATTCTTTGTAGTTTTATATTAGTGGTTATAATATTGATTGTAGCCTATTAACAGTTATAATACTTTTGAGGTTTTTTTCATGAATTTAATAATTTTATCTATAGTTTTCTTAGTTTATTTTTTTGTGGTAGGCTATGTTGGATATATAGCTTGGAAAAGCACAAAATCTTCTGATGAATTTATGGTTGCTGGGCGAAAAACACATCCTTATATAATGGCATTGAGTTATGGTGCTACTTTTATAAGTACTGCCGCTATTGTAGGATTTGGAGGTATTGCAGGCCAATTTGGTATGAGTTTACTTTGGTTAGTATTCTTAAATATTTTTATTGGGGTTTTCATTGCATTTGTATTTATGGGTAAAAGAACTCGAAAAATGGGCCATAATCTTGGTTCTTTAACATTTCCTGAGTTTCTTTCCCGTCGTTTTGATAGTAGATTTATTCAATACTTTAGTGGTGGAATAATATTCTTTGGAATGCCTATTTATGCATCTGTTGTTCTTATTGGTGCTGCAAGATTTATGGAAACTTCTCTTTCAATTAGTTTCACTTTATCTCTTTTAATTTTATCAATCTTTGTTGCTTTCTATGTTATCTTTGGAGGAATAAGGGGAGTAATGTATACTGAAGCTGTTCAAGGAACAATAATGTTTTTTGGAATGATTTTTTTACTTATATTTACTTATTGGATTCTTGGTGGAGTTACAGAATCTCAAACAGCCCTTACAAACCTTGCACCTCACTTTCCAGCATCGGCTCAAGCTTTAGGTGGAACAGGATGGACAACTTTCCCAACTTTGGGAAGTCCTTTTTGGTGGACACTTGTTTCCACAATTATTATGGGTGTTGGTATCGGTGTACTTGCCCAACCACAACTTATTGTCAGATTTATGACTGTTAAATCTGATAAAGAACTTAATAGGGCGGTTTTAATGGGAGGACTATTTATAGCAGTTATAACTGGTTCTGCTTATATAGTTGGTTCTTTATCGAATGTTTATTTCTTTAATACGCTGGGTCAAATATCTGTGGACGTTGTTGGGGGAAATGTTGATAAGATTATTCCAACCTTCATTAATTTTGCTCTCCCAGAATGGTTTGTATATATATTTTTATTAACATTACTTGCAGCAGCCATGTCTACTTTAAGTTCTCAATATCATGCTCAAGGAACTTCTTTAGGAAGAGATATATATGAAACTTTGAAAAAGAAAAAAAATATTGAATCAATCTCATTAACTCGTATTGGGATTTTAATAGCTGTAGTTTTAGCATTTGTTCTTAGTTTAATATTGCCAGGAAGTGTAGTAGCTCAGGGAACTGCTCTTTTTTATGGGATATGTGCCGCAGCATTTTTAAGTGTTTATATATGTGCATTGTTTTGGAAAAGAACCACAAGAGAAGGAGCTATTGCAGGAATTGTTTCTGGTACAGTAACAAGTCTCTTTTGGTTAATATTTGTATATGGAAAAACAGCTGAAGGTCTAGGTATTTGTCAATTTTTAACAGGTCAACCAATGCTTATTTCAGCTATGCCATGGCCAGCAATTGATGCATTAATAGTGGCTGTACCAATATCATTTATATTTACTATAGTTGTAAGTTTACTTACAAAACCAATGGATCAAGAACAATTGGATAAATGTTATAAAGGTTTTAAATCAAATAAAAAAATTGAAGGAAAATAATTTTGTTAAATTAATTTTTTAATTATTATAACTAATTATTAAAATAAAATTAATTATTAAACAAATTGTTAAAATAAGTCAACTATTAATATAAACTGGTTGTAAGATGAATTGTTAAAATAAAGTTAATTATTAAAATAAGATTAATTATTAATATATGGTGTAAAAATGATTTTAGGAATACCTGATCCATGGGTTTTAAGTGGTTATTTACTTGTAATACTATCTACACTTTTATGTGTCGTTTATGGTATCATAAATTGGAATAAGGGTGATGATGAAAACTATTCTGAAGAATAGCTTTTTCATTATTTCTTAACTTATTATAACTTATTATTCTATTATAATTTTATAATTTAATTTCCACTAATTTATGTTACTTATGCTAAATATTAAATATTGTAATATACAAATATATTCATAGATTTAATTGATATTGTAAATTATTATATATTTTGAATAATAATTGAATAATAATTTTATTTAATTATATATCTAATTATTTAATTATATATTAGAATATTTTATATAGTAACTATTTTAGAGGAATAAACATGAAGATTATCGAAAATATCGTTGGGAAAGAAGTTGTTAATACTGACGCTGTATTAATAGGTAAAGTATCTGATGTTGAATTTAATGATGTTACAAAAGAAGTAGAATCTTTAATTTTAAAAAAAGGCGGAATATCAGAAACTTTGAACATTTCTAAAAGTGAAGATATAATTCCTTATGATATGATAAGCAAAATTGGAGATAAAATCCTTCTAAAAGATGCTTTTGATTAACAATATATAAAAATTTTAAATATATAAAATTTTAGTATAATAGATAAATTTTAAGCTTAAATAGATGTTAATTTTGCATAAATTAAAAATTCTATATGAATTAAAAAGTATATTTAATATTATATCTATCTAATATTTATTTAGTATCTATTATTTATTTAGTATTTATTATTCTAATTTAGTAATCTATTTATTTAGATATTTACGTGTTTTATATACCTATATATTTCTTTTATTGGTTCTCTAATTTTAATATTGATGTTTTCGTAATTTTAAGCATGTTTATGTTTTATAAATTATTGTAAATTAACTTTAGACTAATTTTAGACTAATTTTAGGTTAATTTTAGGTTAATTTTAGATTATTTGTAGATTATATATAGCTTGTTTATATTATTTGTAGACTTTTAATTTAGCTATAGATTTTTAGATTTAAGAATTTAATTTCATTTTATAATTTTTCGGTGGTTTGATGGCTTCAAAAGAATATTTAATTAGTATTTTAAAAGATAATAATGTTTTTAAAACAGGAGATTTTGTACTTTCCTCTGGAAAGAAAAGTAATTATTATATTGATATGAAAAAAGCTATAACAGAACCTAATATTTTGAAAACTATAGCTGAACTCATAGATCAAGCTATTAGTAGTGAAAAGATTGATAAAGTTGCAGGACCTGCTTTGGGAGCGGTTCCAATTGCTACAGCACTTTCATTAAAGTCTGAAATTCCTCTTTTGATGATAAGGAAAGAAAAAAAGGGTTATGGGACTTCAAAACTTATTGAAGGAGAATTAAATGATGGTGATAATGTGGTTGTAGTTGAAGATGTGACAACAACAGGAGGTTCTCTACTTAAAGCTATAAAAGCTATTCAAGAAAATGGTGGAATTGTAAAAAAAGCTTTTGTTGTTGTTGATAGGGAAGAAGGAGCTATTTCTTCATTAAACGATGAAGGAATCTTAATTGAACCTTTGATATCAGTTAATGAATTTTTTTAGGTTTTTTATAAATTTTTTATATATTCTTTATATATTTTTTATATATTTTTTTATAATTTATGTGTTAAATTTTATTTTTATTTTGGGTATTAAATTTTATTTTTATTCATTTAAATGCTTTTTTAAGTGTCCTAATTCATCAATAATTAATGATATTCCTAATTTCACTGCATTTGGAGATCCTGGCATTGAAAATATAATAGTTTTCCCATAAGTTCCTGCAACTGCTCGTGATAACATAGCTCCTGAACCTAATTTTTCATAGCTTTTTAATCTGAATATCTCTCCAAAACCATTTATTTTTTTTTCAAAAAGAGGTTTTACAGTTTCAATTGTTATATCTCTACTTCCAATCCCTGTACCTCCAGTTGTAAGTATAACATCAATATTTTCAGCTTTCATCTTTTCAATTATTTTTAACAATTGTTTTTTTTCATCAGGGATTATTTCATAGGATTTTACAGTATATTTTTTCTTTAATTCTTCAACTATTATTTCTCCTGAGAGGTCAGTATTTACACCGTTTTGTTTATCCTTATATTTTGTATCACTGAGGGTTATAACCCCACAATTCACTTTAATTGGTGATTTCTTTTTATGTTCTTCCATTGTTTCACTTTTCATTTTATAGCTCTCCTTTTTAGATATGGTTTATAAGATTGTTTTATTCATTTATTTTAGGTTTTTTCAATGAATATTTTTTAAAATCATTTTTCAACTGATTTTAATAATAAGATTGTTATATTAATACTTAATTGTTACATTATTCTATTAATCAACTGTTATATTATTGATAGTTATATTAATAATATATTAATGCCTTTTTAATATAAACTTAATATTAGTTATTTTAATTCAATAATCTATTTTTAGATAAACTATTGAGCTAAACATTTACTCAATATCTTAAGTATTATATTTAATACTATTTTTATTGGTATTATTACATTTGTTAAATATTGATATTACAATTACTAAATATTATAATTATTAAAATATTATAATTGTTGAGTATTACGGTTATTGACTATGCATTTATTGAGTATTATTTGAGTATTATTATTACACATATTAAGTAGTAATATTATACTTATTATATATTAATAGTACATTTAGGTATTAAATAGACATTTAATATTAGTAATTATTAAATATTATCAGTTTATTTAATATTATTATTATAATTTTATTCAATATTATCATTAATAACAAATAATGTGTTATTGTCATGTATTTAATGAAAATCTTTTTATTTAATAAAAAAGTTTTTATTATTAATTATTTTTTATAACACATTCATTAAATAGAGTTTAAGCTATTTTAAAAAAAGAACAATATAGTGAGGAGGGTAGGGACCAAAATTGGATTGGAGGCGGATTCAATGCCAATTTTTGTTATGATAATAAGAGTTAAGATAAGACCCTACCCTTCAAGTTATTATTATATATTTACTCACATATAAATGTTATGTAAAGTATCAAAAATTGTTCATATTTCTTTTTTTCTATTTTTATTTAATATTATATCTTTATTTTAGCTTTAAGCTTTTATAATTAGTTTAATTATAATATTTAATATTTATATTCATTCGATAATGTTCAAATATTAAAATAGATATATTAATTATTCTAATGTTTATAATGTCTATTATAATATTCTCTAAAGCTATAACTAATTATGGTTTCTACTTATTTTTATTAGAGTATTATATTTATTTTTTTAATTAATAATAAAAACTTTGTTCTTAATAATTTTAAATTTAAATTATAATACTAATTTAATTAAGTTTATTTATTTTTAGTAACATAATGATACTATGGATAAAATGGATAAAAATATTTATTATATTTTAGATGCTTCTGCTTTTATTGGAGGTTTTGAATTAAAAAATTCTTTAAACTTTACTATATCTGAAATAAGTGAGGAAGTTAAAGATTTAAAGTCTAAAATGATTTTTGATCAAGCTATAGATGATAATATTCTATTTATTGTTGAGCCTGATGATTTAAGTATCAATGAGCTCAATAATGTTATTTCTTCTTCTGGAGATACTTTAAGACTTTCAAATGTAGATAAAAAACTTTTAGCATTAGCTATTGATTTTTCAAATCAAGGAAAACAAATAAAAGTTGTTACAGATGATTATTCTATTCAAAATGTTCTTAAAATTATGAATATCCCTTATAGGAGTGTATTAACTGAAGGAATTAAAGGAATATATAATTGGAAGAAAATTTGTCAAGGATGTAGGAAAGAATATCCTGATAATTATGATGATGAAGTTTGTGAGATTTGTGGATCAAAGATCTTTAAAAAAAGGATAAAACTAGATTAGATTAATTATATATTGATTTAGTTATAATCATCTATTTATTTATAATTATCTCTTGATTTAATTATAGTAATATATTGATTTAGTTATAATTGGGATTTGGCATGATTTATGAATCTTTTTATAAATTGTGGACTATTGTAAATTGTGATTTTTTATTAATTATAAATTTGGTTATAAAATGAAGATTGGAATTGTTGTACATGGACCTAATATGATCGATTCTGGGTATGCTTTAAAAATCATAGAGATTTTAAAAGATTTTGGTAGTGTATATTGTAGATTAGGTGGTACGATGGGTCGAACTGCTGTTATTGATGCCTCTCTTGAAAATTTGATTGATATTTCAGCTAAAAGGCTTCCTAGTGAATCTGTAAGATTATTTTTAGAGGAAGGTATGGATGTAATATTTCTTCTTAATTATGGTAAGTCTTCAGTTACAGGACATACTTTTGGGTATAAAGTTTTCAATAAATCATTTTTTAATAATGATTCCATTAATGAAAATAGACTTTCAAAGATACCATTTATTCAAATCGAAAGACCTGGAGAAAACGATGGATCTATAATTTCTTGGAATAGTTCAGATGAAGGTATATATTCTGATTTAGATGAAAATTTATTTTTAGACTCAAATAAAGATATATTTTTAGATTCAAATAAATATATATCTTTAAATTCAAAGAATATATCTTTAGACTCAAATGAAAATTTATCTTCAGATTTATCTTTAAAATTGTCTAAGTTATTAAATTTAAATGTTTTAAATCCTAGATTAGTTATAGATAACTATTTTAAAAGAGAATTAATTAAAAAAGAATTAGAAAATGATTTGGAAACTAGTGATTTAGGAGAAAAGGTTAGATATATTCATGGAGTTAGTCCTAATGAGAATATATTTGTCAATGGTATTGTAGTTGGTAAATCTAATTCTGAAAATCTGTCATTAATATCTAAAGATGGTCAAATAGTTGATATTATTGGTGGTGAAATCAAAAAACATGGTATCGAAAAATTAGGGGTCGTTGATATTAATAAGGCTGTGGTTAAAACAGGACTTCTTAGAAAAACAAATCCAAATCCTAGAATATTGAAAGATTTTAAAGGTTCTTCATCTAATGAAGTTGAAAATAATCATGTCAAAGTAGCTTTTTTAGATCATGCTGCTGAAGATATCTATAAACTAAAAAATATTGATCTTGTTGTTACTATTGGAGATGATACTACTCTTGTTGCCTCTGATATTTTATATAGGTTTAATGTTCCAGTTATTGGTATCACTGATGGTGATATTGATAAAGTAGTTGAAAATGGTTATATTGCTAATGGGTCTAGTGTTATTGAATTGGAACATGGTTTGGATGATATTGTTGGTAAATCCATTTTTAAAGAAGTTTTTAATTCAAAAAATTGTATTAATCTAGATATTGGTTCAATAGAAAATGTGGATAATGTTTCTATAAATAGATTAAAAACTTATAAAATTAAAGAATTTAAAAAAGAATTAATTAAAATAGTAAATAATATTACTTCGGAATATATAATTAAAGAATAAATATTTCTTGTATTTATTATTTATATTAGTAATAACTATATTAATATGTAATAATACTAGTAATAATTAATATTATAAGAATTAATATTACTAATAATGATTAATCATATGATTGTATTTATTGATTCAAAGTAATGAGGTGTGGTTTTGGAGTTAGCAGATCTTGTAAAATCTCTTCAAGATTTTGAGGGAGTTTCTAGAAAAAAATCTATAGAAAGCATAACTAACAAATTAAAAGAAGTTTATAATGTTTCTGGTGAAACTTTACTTGATTTTGGAGATGATGCATCAGCTATCGATCTTGGAGATGGAAATATAGTCTTATTTGCTGCTGATGGAATTTGGGGAAAGCTAATGGATGCAGATCCTTACTGGGCGGGTTATTGTTCTGTATTGGTTAATGTTAATGATATTGCAGCTATGGGAGCTAAACCAATAGCAATGGTTAATATACTTTCTATTAATAATGAAAATATAGCTAATGGTCTTATAGATGGAATTAAAGATGGTTGTAAAAAGTTCAATGTCCCAATGGTTGGTGGACATTTACATCCTGATACTGAGTATAATGCTCTTGATGTAGCAATTGTTGGAATAGCTAAGAAAGATAAAATCATAACTAGCTTTGGAGCAAATGTTGGAGATAAGATTATTGTTGCTATTGATTTAGATGGAAGACAACACCCTAGTTTTAATCTTAATTGGGATACGACCTATTTTAAGGATGAGAAACTTGTACAGGATCAGCTAATAGCTATGAAGGAAATTGCTGAAAAAGATTTGGTTACTGGTGGAAAAGATATAAGTAATCCTGGAACTCTTGGAACATTGGAAATGTTACTTGAATCCTCTGGTGTTGGTGGAAGAGTTGAGCTGAATAAAATTCCCAGAAATGAAGATGTTAACTGGGAAGAATGGTTAAAATCATATCCTGGAGCAGGTTTTGTTTTAACTGCTAAGGAAAAAAATACTGAAGAATTGATAAATTTGTTAGATGAGGTTTCTATCACTGCTTCTATTGTTGGGGAAGTAATTAGTGAGAAAAAGCTTTATTTATCGAGTGAAACTGAGGAAATGGTTCTTTTTGACCAGGATAAAAATCCAGTTCTTAAGATTAATTAATTTTATATGTGTCGAGTGGTTTTATGCTAGTAAAAATTAATGGAGAGGATCTAGATCTTCCTAATGGGTCTACTATAAGAGAAGCAATAGATTTTTCAAATGTTCCTTACGATGATGGAAGTATAATTTGCCTTATCAAAGGTAAAAAAGAATTTGAAAAAAACATTAATAAATATAAACTTAAAACTCCAAAAGGAAGCATAATAATTGAGATGGACGATAGTAAAGAAGCAGAAAAACTTGTTGAGGTTTGGAAAAAACAATATAAGGATTTTGAAGATTCTTCTATTAGATGGACTTCCTCAAATGAAGTAGCTGTTGGGCCTATTATAACAGACTTAGAACCAAGTATGGATGAAAATAAATATAAAGAAGGGGATGTTATATTAAGTTTATCAGGATTTAGTAATGAATCAACACATATAATTTTAGCTAAAGAAGATCATTCTGCTGTTTATGGTGTTCCAAACTATAATAAAGGAGTGTTCGCTAGAATTGTTGGTGGTAAAAGAACTTTAAGGCTTTTAGACTCTAATGATAATGTTATTTCTATTGAACCTCTTATTGAAAGAAGTAGTATTACTGATAGTGCATCTATTTCTGATTTAAACACTATTTTGGAGGAAGGCAACCAATTATTTACTTATGTTTCTCTTAAACCTAATGATAATTCTCCTGAATCTTGTGAACATTTATTTTCTTTGATTGAATCAGGTAATATATCTGTTGATTATGAATCAAATTCTTTTGTTGGTTTTTATTCTCTTCAAGGTTTAGGAAAACCTTCTGAAGATATAACTATGAGAAAGAGGGGTACTGTTACTATAAGAAATGCTGGTAAGGGTATTGGTAAAGTTTTTGTTTATAGGGAGGATAGAGTTAAATCTCCTCATCATACTAATGTTGCTTCGGTAGAAAAAGGGATGGAATTATTAGATATAGCTAATTACAAAGATAAAATCACGATTAGATCTAATCCTGAAAGAATAATGACGTTATCTATGACTCAAAAGGAAGCAGAGGATTATTTAAAATCTATTGGTGTAACTCATGAAAGAGTTGGTGTTTTAGATGATGATGCATTGATAGTGGAACAAGAACCAAAATTTTCTATTGAAATAATAAAAGAAGGTAAGGTTAAAACAAAAGGTATTAATAAAGATGATTTAGCTTTAATAGAAATCTATGATGGTGAAGACGAAGCTCCAAGATCATCATGGTACTTTAAAAAGATTACAGGACTAGTTGAAAAACCAATTGGTATTTTAAAAGTGCATTTTGCATTTCCTGGTATGAAAATATCAATATTTGAAGGTGATGCTAAAGAAGCAAAAGGCTTAGTTCCTGAAAATGTTCCGAGTGCTTGTATTGAAGCAGGAAGAATTGGTATTACTAATATGTCTAAAAAGAATGTTGGTTTAATAGGAGTTAGATTTGAGAGTAATGATGAGTTTGGTCCAACTGCAGAACCATTTAATGCAACAAATATTGTTGGAAAGATAACAACTGATTTAAAACCTCTTGAAAATTTGAAAGAAGGAGAATATCTTTATATTAAGAGAATTAATTAAATCGGAATGGATATTATGGTTGAAAATGTATGTATTAACCCAGATCTTGGCAGGGAAGATAAAGATCCTGAAGTTGTTACAAGAATGATTATTTTAGGTCCTAAAGCTAATGTTAGTGAAAGTGAGATTGTAAATCAGATGCATCTATTAGGTTTACCTCTTACTATTAAACAAACTTGCTATGGTGCTATGGTTAGTGGAAAAGAAAAAGATGTTATAACTGCTATTAAAGAGGTTCGAAAAATGGATCCCTACAATATTTTTACAAAAGATAGGGGATTTCCTCCTGGAGATCCAAGAAGATGTCGAGGCCATAGAAAAGGTCCTAGAGAAGGATTTCATCAGATGGAAAAAGAGTTTAAACTTTTAGGCTTTGTTTCGGATGCTTTAAAAAATCCAAAAGAAGTTTCTCTTGAAGAAGAAACTTGTGTTCCTTTAGAAGAATTTGAAAAAATTATGAAAGAATGTTTAGAGGAAGAAAAACTCGATAAAGATGATATTAAAGATAAAAAACGCTCTGAAAATAAAAAATAATAACTAAAACCTAAATTAGATAATTGTAATTAGATAAAAGATATAATTAGATAAAAAGATAAGTAGATAAAAGATATAACTAACTAAAAGCTAATTATAATTAAATAAATTTTATACAAATATACTTTATAAAAATAACAAATTTTAGAAATAATTTATTATAGAAATAAAAAACTTTATAAAAATAATTATTAATATATTAAAATGTGATAAAATGGTAAAGGTAGCTATATTCCCACCAAATTCATTAATTTTAGCAGATTTAATTGAGAGAAAAGGACATGAAGTTCTAGCTCTCCAAAAAGCTGTTAGAAAAAAAGTTAAAGATCCTGATATTGATTCTCCTCCTATGAATCTTACTGAAGAGGATCCGATTAAGGGATTAAAATATGCAGCTATTGAGGTTCCATCTGGTGTGCGTGGAAGAATGTCTCTTATTGGACCTTTAATTGAGGAAGCTGAAGCAGCTATCATTGTTGAAGATGCTCCATTTGGATTTGGGTGTATTGGCTGTGCAAGAACAAATGAATTATCTATATTCAACCTTAGAAAAAGAGGAGTTCCAACTCTTGAGTTAAAATACCCTAAAAATAAGGATGAAACTACTGATATGGTTAATAAAATAAATACATTTCTAGATTCTCTTCCAAAATCTTTAGAATCTTCAGAATCTTCAAAAACTTCAGAAAACTCAGAAACATTAGAAGATTCAGATATATCGGATATTTCATCAAATAAAGAGCTAAAGGAGGATGAATAATGGTTAAAATAGCTTTAATTTCTTGTGGTACAGAATATAGTGGTATTCAAAAAGAGATAGAAAAGGCAGCTACTACATTTGGCTCAGAGATTGTTATTCCTGAAATTGATCTTGATTATATTGATGAAGCATATAAAAAGTTTGGTTTTTCTGCTGAAAGTTCTAGTTTAAAACTCATGATTGCAAGAGCTATGTCAATCGTTGAGGGGAAAAGTAAAGCTGATGCTGTTTTTATAGCTACTTGTTTTAGATGTGCAGAAGGGGCATTAGTCAGAAATGAAGTAAGGAGATTTATTCAGGCAAATACTAGGATTCCTGTTGTAACATACTCATTTACTGAAAGAACAAAAGCAGATGAATTATTTATCCGTATGGAAGCATTAACAACATCTGTTGCAAGAAGAAGTATTTTAGCTCGTGAAAAACAAGAAGGATTAACTTTGGGTGTTGATTCTGGTTCTACTACTACAAAAGTTGTTTTAATGGAGAATAATAAAGTTATTGGAACTGGTTGGACTCCTACTAAAGATATTATGGAATCTGTGTATAGTGCTGCTGATGAAGCTTTTGAAGGTACTGGTTATACTCTTGATGATGTTGAAGGTATTGGAACTACTGGTTATGGTCGTCTCACAATTGGAAAAAATATGAAAGCTGAGCTGGTCCAGGAAGAATTGTCTGTAAATGCCAAAGGAGCAGTTTATCTTGCAGATCATCAAAAAGGGGATGCAACAGTATTAGATATTGGTGGAATGGATAATAAAGTTATTACTGTTAATGATGGAATTCCAGATAATTTTACTATGGGTGGTATTTGTGCAGGTGCTTCTGGAAGGTTTTTAGAGATGACTGCCCGTCGTTTAGATGTTGATATTACTGAACTTGGTCCCTTAGCTATGAAAGGCGATTATAGAAAAGCTATGTTAAATAGTTATTGTATTGTATTTGGTATTCAAGATTTAGTTACTACTCTTGCTGCTGGAGGTTCTAAAGCTGATGTTGCTGCAGCTGCATGCCGTTCTGTTTCTGAACAGGTGTATGAACAACAATTACAGGAAATTGATATTAGGGAACCTTTGATTCAAGTTGGGGGAACGTCTCTTATCTCTGGACTTGTTAAAGCTGTTAGTGAAACTCTTGGTGGTATTGATGTTATAGTTCCTGAGTATTCTCAACATATTGGTGCTGTCGGTTCTGCACTTTTAGTTTCTGGAATGGGTAAACGTCAAGAGAATAAATAGAATAATATTTAAATAATATTTAAATGATATCTAGATAATATTTACATAATATTTACATAATATTTACATAATATTTACATAATATTTACATAATATTTACATAATATTTAGATGATATTTGTATGATATGGATGATATTTCTATAATATTTATATGAATTCTTTAGGTGAATTTTATGCTTGTTGAGTCTACAGATGTAGAGGGTGCAAAGGTCTATGAGATGATAATAAAACAAATCTTTCAAGACCTTCAACTTTCTCCTTCTGTTAAAGATATGAGAGTTTTTGTTGATCCTAAGGAGGTTGTATTTATTTTAGCTATTAAAATGGATAAAACCTCTAATTTTACTATGTTAGGTGATGTGACTTCTATTGAATATGATAAAGAGTCAAATAAGACTATAATTAGAGTAAAAGATGAAAATTACCTTCCAAATATTTTAAAAAAATTATGGCTTGAAAAAGGAAGGGAAAATGTTCATCAACCAGACCGTTTTAGTTTTATTCTTGAAGGCAAAGAAGATAATTTGAATAATCTTGTTATTGATGACCCTTATGAAAATTTAAAAAAGAGAGTTTATGATGCAATATTCAGAATAATTCCAGAAGGATTTAGAATAATTAGGGATATTTCAAAAGATGATGTTATTGCTATTGTTTGTACTGATGAGTTAATTAAAGATGAATGGTTGGATAAGGGCTTAAAATATGTTGAAGAGTTAACATCTTCCTAAATATCAGTTATAATAAATCATTGTATAATACATTATATTTATAATAAATTATTTTATAAAATTTTCATTGAAAACTAGTTATAATATTTATTTTGTTCGTCTTAATTATAACAAAATTTAATAGGCAGTTACAACATATATATTAATAGTTTTAAATAAATATTATTTATATAATATATTTTTATTATAATTTAATTATTATAAAACTATTAAATTTATTAGAATTATTTAATTAAGAGAGATTTGTTAGAGTATTAAAAGATATTTTTTAGAGTTATTTAATTAAGAGAATTATTGAATATAGAATTAAACATAATAAAATGATAAAATTATATAATAAAATTAAATTAAGTAATTAAGTAAATTAAGAAATTAATTTAAGAATTATATAATAAAATTAGATATAAGATTTAATATATAGAATTTTATCATTATTAATCTGTTATAAGGTGACATTATGGAAGAACTTAAAGGTAGTCGTTTTGCTCATGTAACTAAGGCTCATCCTTGTTTTAATGAGAAAATGCATGATAAAGTAGGTAGGGCTCATGTCCCTATCGCTCCTAAATGTAATATTTATTGTAATTTTTGTACAAGAGACATCAACCAAGATGAAATTAGACCTGGTGTTGCTTCTTGTGTTATGGATACAGATGATGCAATAGAACATGTTGAAAATGTGACTAAAGAAGGACCAATAGCTGTGGTTGGTGTAGCTGGACCTGGAGATTCATTAGCTAATGAAGCTACATTTGAATTTTTTGAAAAATTAGGTAAAACTAATCCTGATTTAATTAAGTGTATGAGTACCAATGGCCTTTTACTTCCTGATTACGCCGAAAGAATAGCTGAACTAGGAGTTAATACAGTTACTGTTACTGTTAATGCTGTTGATCCTGAAATTGCTAAGGATATTTATACTTTTATTAACTACAATGGTAAAATCTACAAAGGAAAAGAAGCTGTTGAAATTCTGATTAAAAACCAGCTTGAAGGAATTGAAAAATTAAGTAATCTTGGAGTGATTATTAAGGTGAATAGTGTTTTAATTCCAGGATTAAATGATGAACACATCGTTGAAATAGCTAAAGAAGTTAAAAAACGAGGTGCTTCTCTTATGAATGTCCTTCCGCTTATTCCTTTAAATAAAATGAAAGATTATCCTCGTCCTACTTGTGCTGAGATTGAAAAAGTTAGGGATGAAGTTGAAGAAATTTTACCAGTTTTTAGAGCTTGTACTCAATGTAGAGCTGATGCTTATGGAATTCCTGGTAAAAAAAGTGAGGATAAACATTTAGGAATGACTCCTGCAAGTCATTATTAATATATTAAATTTTTTATTTATTTTTCATTTCTTATTTTTATTACTTTATTTTTTAGTTATTTATTTTTTCATTTATTATTTTTCTATATTTTATTTTCTATAAATGGTGCAGAACACCAACTTTATCTTCTTAGATTAATATCATTAATTTAATATATTATATTACTAATTTAAGAAGTATTATGATACAGATCATAATTTCAAGATTAACTATACAATATTTATTTAAAATATAAAAAATAAAAAATTTTTTAAATTTAAAAACAAATTTTAAATTATAAATAAATAGGGTTCTTCTTGATTCCATGAGTATCACCTCCTCAAAGCTTAGTGAGAAGGTTCATTGATTTTTATGTTATTAATGACTCTTCTCCCTAAATATAATCAATGTTTTTTAAAGTTAGTGATACTGCAATATAATATTATATTATTAAAGTATAAAAGTATTACTATATTAATATATATTATTATTGTAATAAAAATAGAAAAATATATTAATTATAAAAAATAATATAAAAATTGTGTTATTAATGACTCAGAGGTTTTAATGAATAACTATCTTTTATTCATATAAAGCCTCTATCCTTTTTAATTTGTTTTTTATATTAATATTATTAATTTTTTATTACTAATTTTATTATTATTTTTTTTTATTATTATAAATTCAACGAAAGATATATTTAATAAAAAATATAACTATTGTTATATTTAATAATTATTTTAAAAATAAATTGAATTTGATGTTATTTATGATAATGAAAAATAATAAAAAAGAAATAAAGAATGAAATAACCGATGAAATAAATAATAAAAAGCTAAGTTTCCAAACAAGAGCTATTCATATTGGAAATGATATTGATAAAGATACAAATGCTATTAAAAGACCTATAACTATGGCTAATAGCTATAAATTGCCTTATGATCCAAGTGTTTTAAATTGGAGTGGTGTTGATGATAATATTTACACAATAAATGGTGGTTCAAATCAAAAGTACTTAGAAAAAAGGATTGCTTCTCTTGAAAATGCTGAGGATTGTATTGTACTTTCAAGTGGAGTTGCAGCATTATCTGGTTTGTTTTTTTCTCTTTTAGAAACTGGTGATCATGTGATATTTTCAAATGTTACATATATTGCAGTCTATAGACTTTTAAATGAGCTATTTAATAAAAAATTTAAAGTTGAAACTACTATTATAGATACTAGCGATATTGCAAATGTTAAATCTGCAATAAAGGATAATACTAGATTAATTCATATTGAAACTCCTGGAAATCCAACATTATCTATTGTTGATATTTCCGAAATTGTTAAAATAGCTCATGAAAATGATATACTTGTTTCAGTTGATAATACTTTAGCTTCTCCTTATAATCAAAGACCTATTGAACTTGGTGCAGATTTTTCAATTGAAAGTCTTACTAAATATATTAATGGTCATGGAGATTCTATGGGAGGTTCAATATCTGGAAAAGCTAAATATTTGGATATAATAAGAAGAGACTCTCAAGTTAATCTTGGTGGAACAATAAGTCCTTTTAATGCATGGCTTATAATGAGAGGTGCTGTAACTCTTCCTTTGAGAATGGAACAGCATAATAAAAATGCTTTCAAATTAGCTAAATTTTTGGAAAGTTTATCTATTGTCACTTTTGTAGCTTATCCTGGATTAAATTCTCATAAAAATCATGATATTGCAGTTAAACAAATGGATTCTGGTTTTGGGGGTGTTTTATCTTTTGGATTAGATACAAGTCATGATAAACATAATGAGTTTGTTAGTAATTTAAATATAATTACATCAGCTGTTTCTCTTGGTCATGATGAAAGTTTAATTGTTTTTATTGGTGAAGATGATGAAAGACAATACTTATATCCAGAAGAGTTCAGTAATGGATTTTTTCGTTTTAGTGTTGGTTTAGAAGATTCGAATGATTTAATTAATGATATTAATCAAGCTTTAATCAAAACTGGTCTTTTATAGATTTTATTTTATTTTAGATTTTATTTTATTTGGATTGTTTTTTATTTGGGTTGTTTTTTATTTTTATTTCATAAAATTGTATAAATGAAAATTTTATTAGTAGTGTAAACTATAATAATATTTATTAATGTTAATTAGATTATTATTTGGTAGGTATCATTATGAAAACCATGGAATGGAAAGATAACAAATTAATACTCATAGATCAAACTAAATTACCTGATGATTTAACTTACTTTGAATGTAAAAATTATAAAGATGTTATATTAGCTATTAAAACAATGGTTGTTCGGGGAGCTCCTGCTATTGGTGTAGCTGCTGCTTTTGGAATGGTTCTTGGGGATATTGCAGGTGAAAATTTGGAAAAAGTAGCTAAAGAAATAAAAGCAGCGAGGCCAACAGCTATCAATCTTTTTTGGGCTGTTGATAGGGTACTTTCTAGTGATAATATTCTTGATGAAGCTTTAGAAATGTATAAAGAGGATATTGAAACTAATTTAGCTATTGGTAGGTATGGTGCTGAAGTTATATCTGATGGAGACACTATTTTGACTCATTGTAATGCTGGAGCTTTAGCTTGTGTTGATTATGGTACTGCTCTAGGTGTTGTTAGGTCTGCTTTTAATGAAGGCAAAGATATTAATGTTATTTGTGATGAAACTCGTCCTCTTGGTCAGGGAGCTCGTCTTAGTGTTTGGGAGATGCAACAAGAAGGTATTCCTGTAAAATTAATTCCTGATGTAGCTGCAGGTTATTTGATGCAACAAAATGAGATTAATAAGGTTGTTATTGGTGCAGATAGAGTAGCTCATGATGGTATAGCTAACAAAATTGGATCTTTAATGGTGGCGCTAGCTGCTAAACGTTTCCATGTTCCTTTTTATGTTGCAGCTCCTCTCAGTACCTTTGATCGTGAAATTTCAATTTACGATACAGAAATAGAAGAAAGGGGTCCTGAAGAGGTAACCCATTATGGAGGATGTCGTATCTGTCCAAAAGGAACTGAGGTTAGAAATCCTGCATTTGACATTGTTCCAAAAGATTTAATTACTGGTGTAATTACTGAAAAAGGAATAATTGATTTGGACAATTTTAAAGAGTTTTTTCAAAAATTAAAGTATTAATAAATTGCATTTTTGATAAAAAAACTATCTCATTTATAAAGGGCATTATATGAATGAAACAGAACAATTATTAAATAAGTTAAAAAAATTAGGAGAAAATGATCCAATTGAAGCTATGGATCTTTTTAAAATTCTAAAGGAGGGATCTAAGAATGTTTCTATCAATACAATTATGGGTATGAGTACATTTCTTAGAGATGACTTTAAACATATTCAAGATAAGTATAAAGACCATTATACTGAATCTATACTTTCTCAATTACTTAGAATAAATGAAATAAAAAAAGATAATAATGTTTATCATACTAAAATTGATAAAAATAAATTTAATAAAGCTATTTCTAATATTACTAAATTTTTAAATTATGATAATTTATATAAAGGGGAAGACAAGTTTAACTTAATTTCAATATTAGTCACATTATATTCTTCTTTTTTAATTGAAAAACCAATTCATCCTGTTGGAACCATCTTTCCTGGTGAAAATTTAAAAATAAGGAATGAAAATGGAGAATTTTTTTGTCCTGTTAAGAAAAAACAGATTAATAACCCAAATTCATTATGTGTTTTTTGTGTTTGTAAACAAGATCAATTTTAAAGAATTTTTTAAAGATTGAAATGTGATAATATTTTAAAAATATTAATATTTTAAAAGTTATAGTTATAGAAGAATATTTTAAAAGTTATAGTTATAGAAATGTTTTTTAGCTAAAAATATTTTTTTAATTAGAACTATCTTTCTTTTTAGTTAAAAATGATTCTATATTAAATGTATATATAAATGATAAAAAGAATATAAATATCTCTAATGTGAAAACAACAAGTCTTTCAGTTAATCCTAAAATATTCAAGCCTAATGCTACTGAAATTGGGTTTAAAACTCCAAATATGATTATTAGAATGGCTGCTATTATTGATATTTTCCCTAATTTTATAAATTTCTCTTTTTTTATAAAACCAATTCCTATAAAGAACAAAAATAAAATTGTAAGAAGTACTGTTATTCCAGTTATAATAATATGCATTATGTTTTGAAAGCTTAGTGCAGTTTTATCTGGAGACAAAGGGAATAGTGCATATCCTATAAGTGATATTATTGTCATAGCTAATAGGAATATAAATCCTAATTTAGTAATGTGGCTATATTTTCTATTAAATGATTCTGTCACGATTCCTATTGCAAATATAACTGCACATATGCCATATATTAATGTGAAAATTCCAATTAATTCTGAATTTGGTGATCCTATAGCTGTTAATGAGCTTATATCTGTTGTTATGGGATTATATTCTTTCCAAAGAGCTTGTCCTAAGAAAACATGAATAAAATAAAAAACTACACTTACCATTCCAAAAGCTTGTAGTACTTTTATTTTCATTATATTTTTTCTAGTTTTTTTTATATTTATTATTTTCTTTATAATAATATGAATAATAATATGAAACTTTTTAGATTTTTATGAAAACATTTAAATACAATTATTATTAATAATTATACTCATACTCCTATAGGTATTTTTTATAGGATTTTAGAATTTTAATTTAAAAAATTTTAATTTAAAATTTTAAATAGAATCGATATATTTGTAATATAAAAACCGATTTATTAAAAAAGTAATTTAACAACTAAATTAATAAATCTTAATAATTATTATTGTTATAAATATTATTATTTTTATAAGAAGTATTTTTGATATAAATAATTATTATTTGGTGATTAAAAATGAAAAAATGTATGGATTCTGATAACCTTCATCGAAGATTAAAGAAGATTATTGGGCAATTAAATGCTATTGATCGGATGATTGATGAAGATGTTCCTTGTGAAGATATTATAATGCAAATTAATGCTTCAAAATCTGCATTACACAAAGTTGGACAAATTGTTCTTGAAGGTCATCTTAATCATTGTGTTAAAGAAGGAATTGAAACTGGAGATTCTGAACAAACTATTAAAGATTTTACAAAAGCTATAGAATACTTCTCAAGACTTTAGTAATCTTCACATTTATCTATATATTTTTTTTATTTATTATCTATACCTATACCCCTATACCCATATATCTATATTTAGGAATATCAAATTATTTTCAATAAATAATTATTGGAGTTTTTTAAAATGGAAGATGAAATTAGCTTTATATATGAAGAAAAAAAATCAGTAATTTTTCTTATTGTTTCAGCTATAGCTTTGATATTAAGTTTTTTTAAAGTATTCACCATTGGTCCAATCGATTTATCTTGGATAGCGATTTTACTTTGTGGATTACCAATTATTAAAGATGCAATTGTTGGCTTAGTTACAGAGTTTGATATAAAAGCAGACCTTCTTGTTTCTATTGCACTTATAGCTTCTATTATCATCGGTGAAATATTTGCTGCAGGTGAAATAGCTTTTATCATGGCTATAGGTGGACTTTTAGAAGAATTTACTGTAGCTAGATCTAGAGCAGGAATTGAAAAATTAGTTCATTTAACACCAAGAACAGCTAGACGAGTTTCTAATAAAAATGGAGTTACCAATGAAGAAATTATTGATGCTAAAAAAGTTGAAATTGGTGACTTGATTCAAGTTTTACCTGGGGAAACTGTTCCTGTTGATGGGGAACTTATTAATGGAGAAACTTCAATTGATCAATCGATTATGACTGGAGAACCAGTTCCAATAGATAAAATTAAGGGGGATGAAGTTTTCAGTGGAACTGTAAATCAGTTTGGTTCTTTTGTTATGAAAGCAACTAAAATTGGAAAAGATAGTTCTCTTCAAAGAATGATTGACTTAGTTGAATCAGCTGATGCTGATAAATCTAAAATTGTCAGACTTACTGATAAATGGGCCACTTGGATTGTAGTGATTGCACTTTCAGCTGCAATTGGCACTTATTTCCTCACAGGTGAGATAATCAGGTCTGTTACAGTCTTGGTTGTATTTTGTCCATGTGCTCTTGTTTTAGCTACTCCTACAGCAATTGTGGCAGCTATTGGAAATTTAACTAGATATGGAGTATTAATTAAAGAAGGAGATGCTCTTGAACGTTTATCAAAAATTAAAAATATTCTTTTTGATAAAACTGGAACTTTGACTTATGGTAAACCTGAAGTTCTTGATCTTATTGAATATAAATCCAATGAATCACTTGATTATAATATAAATGATTCAATTGATGATGATATAAATAATCAATATGAACTCAGTGAACCATCTAATGAACCATCTAATCAAGATGTGGATAATAAATTTAAATTCAATGATTCAAATAATGAAAATATGGATAATAATTCTCTAATAAAAATATTAGCTTCATTAGAAAATAAATCTGAACATCCTCTGGGAAAAGCTATTGTTAATTATTATAAGAATTTAAATAATTATAGTAATTATAATAATTATAGTAATTATAATAATGATTCAAAAGACTCTGGTAATAATGGTACAATCTTTTTAAATGTAGATAATTTTGAAATGATTATTGGAAAAGGTGTTAAAGGATTAGTTAATGGTGAAGAAGTTTTAGCTGGAAATGAAGAACTTTTAATTTCTAAATCAGATGTTGAAATTGATCAATTATGGGTAAAAAACAATCTTCTATCATTTATTGATAATGGAGCTACTATTATTTATATTGCTATTAATAATAACCTTAGAGGAGCATTAATTTTAGGAGATTCTTTAAGAGAAGATGCAAAAGAAACTATTAATCATATTAAAGAACTTGATTTAAATCCTGTTCTTCTAACTGGAGACACTGAAAAACCAGCTAAACATATGGCAGATCAAGTAGGAATTGATCAATTGTATTATGATTCTCTTCCTGAAACAAAAATGAAAGTCATAGATGGTTATCAAGATATAAAAAATGAATTTGTGGCTATGGTTGGAGATGGTGTAAATGATGCACCTTCACTTAAAAAAGCCCATGTTGGAATAGCTATGGGAGGAATTGGCAGTGATATCGCAGTTGATGCAGCTGATATAGCACTTGTTGGGGATGATATTAAGTCAATACCCCATCTTTTAGGAATTTCAAAAAAAGTAATGCAAACAATTAATATTAATATAATAATATCTCTTAGCTTAAATTTTGTAGCTATAATCTTAGCAATGTTAGGTATTTTAGATCCTATTACTGGTGCATTGGTTCATAATGTTGGTTCTGTATTGGTTGTTATATATTCGTCACTTCTATTAAAATGGAAATCTAGTGGAATATCATAGTATCGTAAGATTTCATAGGTTATTGGGGAATATACGTATAATATCCATTGGATATATTCTATAGGATGTATATAGGTAATATTATAATACATATATTACAGTAAATTATATTATAGTAAATTATATTACATTATATTATAGTACATTATAGTATATTATTGTATTTGAGCATCAACAACAATATGCCACTCTTTTGGACTACTTGATTTCACTTTACGAGTATTTAAAATCTTGAAATTTTTATTTTGCTTTTTAGCTATTTTTTCTATTCTTTTAATAGCTGATTCATACCCATCAGAAAACTCGTAATAATGAATAATCCCTTCATTATTAACAAGTGTCATAGCTAACTCTAAAAAGTCTTTTGCAGTTCCTGGTAAGTTCATTATAATTCTATCAAATCTTATATTTTCTTTTATAAATTTTTCTTCAGCTATTTTGTTTACATCTCCTAAAATAGGGCGTATTTTTCCTTTGAGTTTATTAATTTCTATATTATTTTCCATGTATTTTATAGCTTCTTTATTTATATCGGTTGCATAAATATCTACTTCATGTTTCTTTGCTATTAGAATTGGAAATGGCCCAATTCCTGCAAACATATCTAAAATAATTTCTCCATCTTTCACTTGTTTAGCTAACCTTTTTCTTTCAGTAGCTAATCGCGGTGAAAAATAAACTTTTTTAACATCTAACTTAAGCCTAACTCCATGTTCTTTATGTATTGTTTCGTAAATATCTTCTCCAGCTATGAGTTCTAATTTTCGTGTTCTTGTTACTCCTTCAACTGCACTTTTTTTCATAAAAACAGATTTTCGTCCTGTAAATGCAAGTGCTGCATCTCCAATGACATTCTTCTGATTTTCTAAATCTTCAGGTATTTCAAGAATAACTGTATCTCCTATTATATCAAAAGAAGTTTTTAAGTCTTCAATCTCTTTTTCTGTTAGCTTCCCTTTAAGATGTTCAGTAAGACTTCTAGGTTTCTTTTTGACTTCTTTTAAATTTTTATCAACTATCTCAAAATGGATTTTTTCTTTTGTACTTTTTTTTAATTCTTTTTCAATATTTTCTTTAAGTTTAACATTTGATATTTTTTTATTTATTGGAATGTAACCAAAGTTACCCTCAGTAAGAATCTTGTAGTTTCTTGATATGATTTCTGTTTCCATTAATATTTCACGAACTTCTTCTATATGTTTCAATGGAACTTTAATTGTTAACATAATATCACTTATTTAAATAAAGAAAGGTTAGATTATTTTAATAGTAATGTTAATTGTTTTAATATTTTATATTATATCTTTGTATATTTAATTGGTTATTTCATTTTGAAAATCTTGTATATAATTTATTATTTTTATTTTATTTAATTTTAATTTTATAAATAACAAAAAATAGGCTTTATTTTATTTTTAAATAATTTTTTAAATAATTTATTAGATAGTTTATTAGATATTTATCGGGTATTTTATTAGATATCTTATTAGATATCCTTTTAAATCTCATTTTAGATATTTTATTAGAATCTTATTAAATATCTTTTGTCTATTTTGATATATTTAAAAATCATATTTTGAGAAATAATAAATTTTAAAAAATAATAAATAATATGTAGTTTAGAATGATAAATATTATGTAGTTTTAGAAATTAACATATAATTATTTTAACCTATAAAATCCAATATATAAAAGGTAGAAACATTTGATGGGGAATTTAGAAAAACAAATGAGGGATAAATATAATGAAACTAAATGAATATCAGTTGAAACTAATAAATAAACAATTAATGAGACTAAAAAAAGCTAACTACAAAAAAGATTTTTATAGAGATAAGTTTAAATATAGTAGATTAATTAAAACTCAGGAAGACTTTGAAAAATTACCATTTACTGATAAAAATGATTTGAGGGAAGCTTACCCTCTTGGATTACAAACAGTTCCTGATGAAGAAGTTGTTAGGATTCATTCGTCATCTGGAACAACTGGAACTCCTGTAATAATTCCTTATACTGCTCAAGATGTTGAAGATTGGACTGTTATGTTTAAAAGATGTTATGAGATGGCTGGAGTTACTGATAAGGATATAATACATATTACTCCAGGTTATGGTTTGTGGACTGCAGGTATTGGGTTTCAAAGTGGGGCTGAAAGATTAGGGGCAATGACTATACCTATGGGTCCTGGAAACACAGATAAACAGCTAAAAATGATGATAGATTTAAAATCTACTGTTCTTTGTGCAACTTCTTCTTATGCACTTCTTTTAGCTGAAGAAATATCTAAAAGAGATCTTAATGATCAAATCCATCTTAAAAAAGGGATCATTGGTTCTGAAAGATGGGGAGAAAAAATGCGTAAGCGCATAGCTAATGAATTAGGAGTTGAACTTTATGATATTTATGGTTTGACTGAAATATATGGTCCTGGGATTGGAATTAGCTGTGAATACAAGTCAGGAATGCACTTATGGGATGATTATCTCTACTTTGAAATTATTGACCCAAAAACAGGGGAAGTTCTCCCTGATGGAGAAGTGGGTGAATTAGTAATAACTACTTTAAAAAAAGAAGGAGCTCCACTTATAAGATACCGTACTCATGATTTAACTCGTATTATTCCTGATGTTTGTGAATGTGGTAGTAAATATCCAAGAATAGATATTTTAATTGGAAGAACTGATGATATGGTTAAAGTGAAGGGAGTAAATATTTTTCCTAGTCAAATTGATAATGTTTTAGCTAAAATTGATGGTGCTTCTAGTGAATATCAATTTATGATTGATCATTTAAATGAAAGAGATATCTGTACATTGTTTGTTGAGGTTAAAACTAATTTTAATAAATATGAATTAGAAAGAGAAATTCAAGAACAATTTAAAAATGATATAGGGATTAAAATTCAGGTAAAACCAGTAAATATTGGAGATCTCCCTCGAAACGAAAAAAAATCAACTAGAATATTTGATAATAGATATTGATTTTTATATATTCATTGTATTTTATTTAGAGTATTAGATATTAAATTTTATACTTAGATCAAAATTGAAAATTTTTAAAATAGGATTTTAAACCTTTGGAATTGAATTTAACGATAAATTAACCGTTTTGAAATGTTATAAAGTAAAATTTTTTAAGTCTAGAATTGTAATTCTAATTTTTCATATTTTTATTTTTAAATTTTTCTTGTTTTATATTTTATATTTTATATTTTGATTGGTTTTGTTTTTTGGGGATGATCTGTATATTCTAATTCCTGTGTATTCTGTTGTTATTTTTTTATTAAATAGGGTTTTATTTTTTTAATATTTATTTTACTTTTTATTTTTCTTTTATTTTTAGTTTAGAGGAAGGGGGGGGGGGCAGCTATTGTTTTTTGATTTTAGGTAGTTATATTTATATAGGGGTATTTTTATATTATTATATTGTAACATAGTGAGTGTTCATTTTCATTTTGTTACTATTTTTATTATATCTGATTGATTAGATCAGGAGGTGAAAAAAAAGATGATGAAAAATAAAATTATGAAAAGTATTTTGTTTAGGGATAGGTGTTTTATTTCATTTGTAATGGTTTTAGCTTTCTTGTTATTGTTTTGTCTGTCTAGTGTTAGTGCAGCTGAATATAATTTCACTAGTGATAATACTACTAGTGATTTTCAGGGTGTTATTGATAATGATACTGATGATGAATTAGTGATTAATCTGGCTGATGGTAATTATACTTTTGATCGGATTAATGTGTCTCGTAATGCTACTATAATTGGTAAAAATCGTAATGTTAATATCTCTGGATCAGGAGGTGTTTTGTTTAATATCACTGCATCTCATGTTAGACTTATTAATTTAACTATCACTGGTTATACTAGTGCTATTGTTGGTAATAGTAGTGATTTAACGGTTACTGGTAATAATATTACTACTAGTGGTATTAGTATTAATATTAGTAGTAGTGGTGATAATTTAACGAATATAATTATTGAGGATAATGTTATTGTTTCTTCTGTTAGTAATATTTATTATGGTGCTGTTTTTGTTAATGGTAATGGTATGGCTATTTCTTTTGTTTCTTTTATTAATAATAGTATACGTGGTAATGGTACTAGTAATTCTAATGGTGTTCGTATTAATTCTAAGGGTATTAATAATTTGACTTTTGATGGAAACAACATCACAGGAACATACGATGGTGTTTATCTGGATGCATCCAGCAGCAACAACACCAATATAACCTTTGCCAACAACAACATCACAGGAACATACAATGGTGTTTATCTGGCTGCATACAGCAGCAACAACACCAATATAACCTTTGCCAACAACAACATCACAGGAACAGACTATGGTGTTGCTCTGGCTGCATACAGCGATAACAACACAACCATATAAACAAGACTACACAACAACATCACAGGAACATCACTAGGTGTTTATCTGGATGCATACAATAGTAATAACTCACAATTTACATTCGACCACAACAATATCACAGGAACAATACGCGATGGTGTTTATCTGGAGGCATACAATAGTAATAACTCACAATTTACATTCGACCACAACAATATCACAGGAATGAATTATGGTGGTGTTTATCTGAGGGCATACAATAGTAATAACTCACAATTTACATTCGACCACAACAACATCACAGGAACATCAAGCTGTGGTGTTTATCTGGAGGCATACAATAGTAGCAATACCAATATATCCTTTGCCAACAATAACATCACAGGAACAGACTATGGTGTTTATCTGTATGCATACATGAGTAACAATACCAATGTATCTTTCATTGGTAACAATATCTTAGGAGCACGTGGTGTTACTCTGTATGCAGACAGCAGCAACAACACCAATATAACCTTCGCCAACAACAACATCACAGGAACATCATACTATGGTGTTTTTCTGAGGGTATACAGCAGCAACAACACCAATATAACCTTCGCCAACAACAACATTACTGGTGTTAGTTATGGTGTGAATTTTTATTCTAATAATGGTAATATTAGTAGTGTTATGTTTTTGAATAATACTATAAATGCTACTGGTGGTAGTGGTTTTTATTTTGTTAATGGTGGTAGTGGTGCTATTAATGTGACTGATTTTATTATCAAGGGTAATAATATCTTTGCTACTAATGCTGGTTTGAATTTCAGTGGTCTTAAGGTTGGTTCTCTTGTTAATGTTACTGTTGAGTATAATAGGATTATTGCTCCTGTTGGTGTGAATATTACTGGTTTTTATAATGGTAGTAGTTTTGATTTTAATTGGTGGGGTGTTAATGATATAACTGGTAAAACTTTAGGTGTTGATACGGTTAATCATTTTATTTTGAATGTTACTAATCTTAATAGTTTGGATAATCTTCATCCTGGCGATGATGTTAGTTTTGCGTTTTTAGTGCTGAATACTACTCTTGTTAATGATGGTGTTGAGTATTTGCCTTATTTTGTGGTGAATGGTACTTATAACAATCAGACTTTTTATGTTAATAATTCTAGTAATTTTACTGGTAATTGGACTGTGTCTAACGTTGGAGATAATGTTTTTGTTGCGACTTTGGATAGTCAGGATGTGGATTTCAGATTTTCTGAAAGTAAGTTGGATACTAATTCTACTATAATTGTTAATCATTCTAGTGTTAATATTGGTGAGAATGTTACTTTTTCTGGTCAGTTAGCTAATTATACTGGTATTAGTAGTGTTAATGTTAATATTGATGGAAACACTCAATCAGTTAATATTAATAGTACTGGTGGTTGGAATCTTAATTATACTACTATTCGTATAGGAAACATTACTGTAACTGTTAGTTATCTTGGTAATGATAATTATAATGGTTTTACTAATAATACAAGTTTTGAAGTGTTTAAAAACAGTACTAATTCTACCATCAGTGTGGATAATGTTCATGTTGGTTCTGATGCTTTTATTAGTGGTCAGCTTGTGGGTTATGTTGGTGATGGCTCTGAATATTTAATTGTTAGTGTTGATGGTAATGATTTTAATGTTACTATTGGTGCTGGTGGTGGTTGGAATTTAACTTATTTAACTAATCGCACAGGAAACATTACTGTAACTGTTAGTTATCTTGGTAATGATAATTATACTGGCTTTACTAATACTACTATTTTTAATGTTGATAAATTAGCTACTAATTCTACTATTAATATTCCTAGAACTGTTAAGATTAATCAAACAGTTTCAATTTCTGGTCTTTTAACTGATCAGAATGATAATCCTATAGCTAATGCTAATTTAGAGCTAATTATTAATGGTGAAACAGATTCATATAATATCACAACTAATTCAGATGGTGTTTGGAATCTTGTTTACACTCCAAATCACTCAGGAATCTTTGATTTATCTTTAAATTATGAAGGTGATGACCGTTACAATGGATTCAGTGAGAATGAAAGTTTTAATGTTGATAAATTAGCTACTAATTCCAGTATTAATATTCCAAGTGATGTTAAAGTGGGTGAAACTATAACTATTAGTGGTGAAGCTTTTGATGAGAATAATAATCCATTAGCTGATGTTAGTATTACTGTTACAGTAGATGGTAATGTTTATACTTTAAGAACTGATTCTGATGGTTTTTGGAGTTTAAAATATAAAACAACTCACACAGGAAAAACTGATGTTAAAGTGGTTTTTAATGGAAACAGTAATTATTTTGGCTTCATTAATAATTTAAACTTTAATGTAAAAAAGAATAACAATACCAACAATACTAACCATACTAACCGTACTAATCATACTAATAACACTAACTATGCTAATGTTATTGGTAATTCAGGTTTTGCTTCTATGAAAAAAACAGGAGTTCCAGTAATATTTGTTGTTTTAGTGTTGATAGGTGTTTTTATAGTTAGTTTAAGAAGGAAACCAGATTAGACATACTTAAATTTTTACATTGTTTAAGAAGGATTTATCTTTTTTCCTTCCATTTTTTTATTTTTAAAGATAATTATAGAATTATGATTATATTTATTAAAAATTTTATTTTAAACATTTTTATAAACTAGTTATATATGTTTTAATTTTAAAATGTAGGGTGAAATTTTTCATGATTTAAAACTTTTAATAAGTAGAAAATTTCAGGTTTGATGCTATATATTATTTTTAATTTTCTCTATTTTATTATTTAAATTTGTAAATTATTGTTTTTATAGAATAGACGTAATAATACCACTTATACATATTAATATTATTATAATATAAACGATTTTTCCAATAATTTCATTAACTTCATTAGTTTCATTATTTTTATTATTTTCATCAGCTTCCTTACTTTTATTATTATTTTTATTAATTTTATTATCTTCATTGAAGTATATATTTTTCTTTTTTTTATCTTTTTCCATTTATATTTCCTTCATTTATATTTCTAAATATCTTATAATTTTTATAATCTTTTATTTCGTTAAAAATCATAAAAAACCATAAATTTAATCATTTGTATTCAATTATTTACATCTAATTTAAGTGTATAAAGTGAATATTCACTTTTTTTATTTTATTTATATTGGTCTTTATATTTATAAGTATATGCTTTATATGGAATATTTTGGAAATATATAATTTTCATAGAAATAGAATTAATTATAAAATAATTCATAATTTAGTTAAATTGTTTTAGTATTTAGTAAAAAATCAAGAATTTTAATTTTAATATTTATTAATATTAATAATATCAATATTAATAGTATTTCAACATAAATAATCATATTAAATATTAAATCTAAATACTAACTTTAAAATAATTAATATAATGAACATAAATTTATTATTAATAGTAAATATCTAAAAATAGTAAATATTTAATAAATAATTCTAAAAATAGAAAAAATAGCTTATTATTAATGTTTAAAAATATATAATTTTAATATCTATTTATTTAATAGTTAATATATAATAAATAATATATAGTACATAGTGTATAATATTTAATATATAATATTAGTATTTAATATTTAATTTCTATTTATTTACTTATTTATCTATTGATATCTCTATGTAGGTTTTATATCTATTTGAATATCTTAGATTGTAGGAGATTATAATTTAATGATTACTAGAACTTTATCAAATGAATTAAATATCAAAGAATGGCAAACTGAAGCTACTATAAAACTTATAGATGAAGGAAATACAATACCATTTATAGCTAGATATCGTAAAGAAGCTACTGGTTCTCTTGACGATGAAATACTAAGAAAATTTGGAGAAAGATTAATATACTTAAGAAATCTTCAGGAAAAAAAAGAAAAGGTTCTTAAATCAATAGAAGAGCAAGGAAAACTAACCGATGATTTAAGAGAATCTATAAAAAAAGCAGATACTTTAGTGGAAGTAGAAGATATCTACCGTCCATTTAAACCTAAGAAAAGAACTAGGGCTACAATAGCTAGAGAAAAAGGTCTTGAAAGTTTAGCTAATATAATTTTAGAGCAAAAAACAGAAGTTTCAATTCATGAAATAGCTAAAAAGTATTTATCAGAAGAAAAAGAAGTTTTTACAATTGAAGAAGCTATTCAAGGAGCAAAAGATATAATAGCCGAGATTATTTCTGATAATGCTGATTTTAGAAAATCTATTAGGGAAATTACATTTAAAACTGGTGATCTATCAATTGAAGCTAAAGATAAAGAAAAATCTTCTGAATATGAAATGTACTATGAATATAATGAAAAAATAAATAATATAGCTATTCATAGGATTTTAGCTATTAATCGTGGAGAAAAAGAAAAATTATTAAAAGTTAAAATCAATGCTCCAGTTGATGATATTATAGAGTATTTAAATAGACGTATGCTTATTGATCACTCTAAGGATAATTTTGAAAAACTAAAACCTGAGTATAATGAATATACTAAAGAACTAATTGAAGAGAGTGTACTTGATTCATATAAAAGACTTATAGCACCATCAATTGAAAGGGAGATTAGAACTTCTTTAACAGAAACAGCTGAAGAAAAATCCATCTTAGTATTTTCAAAAAACCTTGAACAGTTACTTATGCAAGGACCAATTCAAAATAAAGTTGTATTAGGATGGGATCCAGCATTCAGAACAGGATGTAAATTATCTGTAGTAGATGGATTTGGGAAAGTATTAACTACTGATATAATATATCCAACTAAACCTCAAAATAAAGTTGCTGAGTCTAAAAAGAGAGTTTTAGAGCTTATTCGTGAATATGATGTTGATATAATCGCTTTAGGAAATGGGACTGCATCAAGAGAATCTGAAGAGATAATTATAGATATAATAAAAGGAACCGATGTTCAATATGTAATTGTAAATGAAGCAGGAGCATCAGTTTATTCAGCAAGTAAATTAGCTACAGAAGAATTTCCAGATTTTAATGTCGGAGAGCGTAGTGCAGTTTCAATAGCAAGACGTTTACAAGATCCCCTTGCAGAGCTAGTAAAAATTGATCCTAAATCTATTGGAGTAGGACAATATCAACATGATATGAATCAGAAAAAATTGGGAGAATCATTAAAAAGTGTAGTGGAAAAAGCAGTTAATAATGTAGGAGTAGATTTAAATACTGCATCGATTGCTCTTCTTCAATATGTTTCAGGAATAAGCTCTAGTATAGCTAAAAATATAATTAAGTATCGTGAAGAGGAAGGAGCTTTTAAAAATAGAAAAGAGCTCCTTAAAGTATCTAAACTAGGTCCAAAGGCATTTGAACAATCTGCAGGATTTTTAAAGGTCTATGGATCAAAAAATCTACTTGATATTACAACAGTTCACCCAGAATCATATAAAGCCACTGAAAAGTTAATTAAGAATTTAGGATATAATTTAAATGATTTTAAAGCTACTCATGAAGACCTTAAAAAGATTCACTTTGAAAAGTTAAATAATCTAACCAGCAATGATTTTAAGGATCTAGCTAATGAATTTGATATTGGTAAAGTAACACTCATTGATATAATAAATGAACTTAAAAAGCCAGGAAGAGATCCAAGAGACAACATGCCTCAACCTATACTTAGAAAAGATGCTCTTGAAATAGAAGACCTTGAAGAAGGAATGGTTCTCGAGGGAACAATAAGAAATGTGGTGGATTTTGGTGCTTTTGTAGATATTGGAGTTCATCAAGATGGCTTAGTACATATATCACAATTAGTTGAAAATAAATTTGTTAATCACCCCCTCGATATTGTAAGTGTTGGAGATATAGTTGAAGTAAAAGTAATAGATGTCGATGTTGAAAGAAGAAGAATTCAGCTAAGTATGATAATTTAAGGTGAATTTTAGTTAATAATAACTTTTAGCAACTGATTATGGAATGATTAAGGACAAGATATTCAAGATTTAGGAGAACTTTTTATGTTATACTTTGTAGGATTAGGATTATTCGATGAAAAAGATATTTCAATTAAAGGATTAAAAGCTTTAAAATCAGTAGAAATAGTTTATGCAGAGTTTTTCACCTCTCATCTTTTTGGATCCAGCTTTAAAGCTATTGAAGAACTTATAGGAAAAGAAATAAAAGTATTAAATCGTCATGAAGTAGAAGAAGAAAATGTTTTTATGAAAGAAGCTATTAAAGGTCGAGATGTAGCTTTAATAACAGGTGGAGATCCTTTAATAGCTACCACCCATACAGATTTTTTAGTAGAAGCTAAAAAAAAGGGAATTGAAACAGAAGTAATTCATGGATCATCTATTTTATCATCAGCTCCTGGAATTTCTGGACTGCAGGCTTATAAATTTGGAAAAGTTACAACAATCCCATTTCCAGATGAAAACTTTTTCCCACAATCTCCTTATATGGCAATAGCTAATAACTTAGTAAATGATGCTCATACTCTTGTTTTACTTGATATTCAAGCACACAACGATAGATATATGACTGTAAATCAAGGACTTGAATATTTAATGAAAGTTAAAGATGATTTAATTTCCAATGGTAAATATAATGAAGCTATTATTGATGAAGATACCTTAGCTATAGGAATAGCTAGAGTAGGCTCAAAAGATGTTGTTGTTAGAGCAGATAAAATTGGTGAATTGATTGATTTTGATTTTGGAGGACCATTGCATTGTATAGCTATTCCATCTAAGCTACATATAGTTGAAGCAGAGTATTTGGTAGAAGTATGTGGGGCTCCTCGTGAGATTTTAGATGAAATTTAGTTTTAAGATGTGTTTTATTATATAAGATTACATATTCATAAATTCTATATCACTTAATAATATTTATAAATAAATTCTATATTTTTGTCATATCATAATTTTGAAATTCAAAAAATTAGTATATCCAATTGAGATGAGTATTATAATAACTATTTTTAAGCATATTTATATAAAAAAATGCGATTTGCTCAAAATCATATAGAAAAAAATATAAGCTAAACAAAATAGACGAAAATATATGATAAAAGGGTGATATGATGGGCAATGAAACAACCAGTATTTTTTGTTCTAAATGTGGGATAAAAATTAAAAATAGAGAAAATAAATTCTGTTCCTATTGTGGAAATGAATTGAATATTTCAAAAGAAAAAGTAGCTGAAGAAAAGAACATCAATGATGATAAAGATATGTATCAAAACAATGTTGTAGTTAGATATGACAAAAATCCTTCTGTAGCAGCAATTTTGACATTCTTTCTTTTTTGTTTGGGGCAATTTTATAATGGACAAATACTGAAAGGTATAATATTTGTGGTAATATTAATCATTTTAATATATATCAACATAATTTTGGCTCTGTTATTCCTTATTTATGCAACATATGATGCATATAAAAATGCAAAATACATAAAAAAGAATCATGGAAATTATTTTTATAATGAGGGGATATAATGGGAATTAAAGAACTAAGGGAAAAATTCCATGATCAAGATAAAAATTTTAGTTCACATTTCCATAGTAATGATCAAAATGGGGTTAAGAAACCTTCATGGGGAAAAATTATTATTGCATGGCTTATAACGATTATAGTTATGTCAATTATTGTTGGTGCTATTTCTAGTGCAATATTTTATGAACCAGAAACAAATTTATATTTGAATTCAGTTGATGCTACTATTGGTGCTAATGAAACAGATTATATAATTAGTGGAAATACTGACATAAATTCGACAGTGCACTTGTCTTCTAATGAACTTAATTTAAATAATGTTTCTGTTGATGTAGATCCTAATGGTAATTTTAAATATAAGATTAATATACCTCAAAATGTTACAGAGGTTAATATTGCTGTAAGTTCTATAGTCACTGGAAAATTAGAAAATAGTAATAATGTCTATATAGACAGACCAACTACTTACGTATCTTTAGATAATGTAAATTTCACAGATAATGATACTTATTTGACAGTTTCTGGTAAAACTGATCCTAATGCTAATATAACTATTTTATCATCTGATTTAAACATTGAAAATATAAGATTAACTGCAGATAATAATTGATTATTTAAATATCAATTGTCTATTCCAAATGATAAAAATGATTTTGAAATAAAAGCAGAATCTCAAGTTCTTGGTAAAAAGATAGGCATTGATTCATTATCAATTGTTAGAATATTAACCCCGGAACCAGAACCAACAGTTGAAACAAACACTTCAACCTATGCATCAGATAATTCAGATACATCAGCTGGAGGAGAAGTAATAATAACAAAATATGGGGAAAAATATCACAACCATGTACATGGTAATATGAAACATATTGAGTATGTATCATTATCATATGCTAAACAACATTATGAACCATGTAAAATATGTTATTAATACCCTATTTAATATTCATATATTGAAATATAATAATTTAGAAGCATGAATAATCAAATTTATTATTATTTTGAATAAACTTTATTAAGTATTAAATGTAGACTTTAAAGTGATTTTTATGGATAAAGATATAATTAATAAAATCATTGAATTTAGAGATGAAAGAAACTGGAAACAATTTCACACTCCTGAAAATTTGGTTAAATCTATATCTATTGAATCAGCTGAATTACTCGAGTGTTTTCAATGGAATAATGATTTTAATGAAAAAAAAGTTACTGAAGAACTTGCAGATATATTAATCTATTGTATTTATCTCGCTGATGTATTAGATATTAATATTGATGATATTATTAATTATAAAATTGATTTAAATAATGAAAAATATCCTCTTGATAACTCTAAAGGAAATTCTAAAAAATATAATAAATTATAATAAGGTTTGTATTATGATTATCTATGACTCAACTAAAGAAGGATTCATGAAAGATGTTGAATCTGGAGAAATTGCAGATAGAATTTCAGACAGATGTCAAACACGTTTTGGAAAGCCAAGTCCGTCTGAATATAGGTCTTGGGAAAATTCAATGGAATATATGTATAAAGTATTGAATTATAATAACCTTCCAAATAATACTGGAGTAGCAATTGAATATAACATTCCTTTAACTTCTAAAAGAATAGATTTTATTTTAAGTGGTTGTAGTAGTAATCATAAAGCTGCTGTCATAATAGAATTAAAGCAATGGGAAAAAATTGAAAAAGTATCTGAAAAAGATGGCATCGTAAAAACTTATCTTGGAAGAGGAGTAAGAGAAACTACTCACCCATCTTACCAAGCATTGTCATATAAACATTTGATAGAAGACTTTATTGAATCAGTAGAAACAGAAAATATTGGTTTATATCCATGTGCATTTTTACATAATTATAAACTCACTCCTAATGATCCAATTAATGATACTGATGTGTATGGAGAATATGTTAAATATGCTCCAATATTTGGAAAAACAGATGTAGAAAAATTAAGATCATTTATTAGTCAATATATAAAATATGGAGATAATAGAGATATAATTTATCATATTCAAAATGGTAAAATTCGGCCTTCAAAGAGACTACAAGATACTTTATTAAATATGTTAAAAGGAAATAAAGAATTTATGATGATTGATGAACAAAAAATTGTTTATGAATCTGCTAAAAATATGGCTTTATCATCTGTAAAAGACAATAATAAAAAAGTTTTAGTTGTAAAAGGAGGTCCAGGAACTGGAAAATCTGTAGTAGCTATTAATCTATTAGTTGAGTTTATTAATAATAAAATGGTTTCCCAATACGTTACAAAAAATTCAGCTCCTCGAGATGTTTTCTTTAAAAAACTTAAAGGAGAATATACTCAAGAATATGTTAAAAATTTATTTAAATCATCTGGAACCTATATGAATTCTGAAAAAGATACTTTTGATTCTTTAGTTGTAGATGAAGCCCATAGATTAAATGAAAAAAGTGGATTCTATGGAAATCAAGGCGAACATCAAATTAAAGAGATAATAAACGCTTCTAAATGTTCAATTTTCTTTATTGATGAATATCAAAGAGTAACAATGAAAGACATTGGTGATATTCAAACAATAAAACATTTTGCAAAAGAATTTAATGCAGAATATAAAGAAATGAAACTAGAATCACAATTCAGATGTAATGGATCAGATGGTTATCTTTCTTGGTTAAATAATGTATTGGAAATCGAAAAAACAGCTAATTTTGATTGGGAAGATAATTTTGATTATGAATTTAAAGTAGTAGATAGTCCTTTAGAATTAAAAAAGATAATATATAACAAAAACAAACGAAACAATAAATCAAGACTTCTTGCAGGATATTGTTGGAATTGGGATGGTAAAGGTAAAAATGATCCAGATGTTCATGATATATCAATTCCGGAAGAAAACTTTGAAATGAGTTGGAATTTGAATAATGAGCTGTGGGCAATAGGGGAAACATCTGTTGATCAAGTGGGATGTATTCATACATCTCAAGGTCTTGAATTTGATTATGTTGGAGTAATCATAGGAGAAGACATGAGATATGAAGATGGGGAAATAATAACTGATTTTTTTAAAAGAGCTAGAACAGATCAATCTTTAAAAGGGATCAAGACATTATATAAAAAAGAACCAGAAAAGGCTGTTAAAATAGCTGATGAAATTATAAAAAATACTTATAGGACATTAATGACACGAGGAATGAAAGGCTGTTATATTTATTGTGTTGATGAAAATTTACAGGAGTATTTTAATAATAAGTTAGTTTAAATTCTTTAAAAAATCTTTTTAACGATTTATATTAGTAAAACAAAAAAAAAATAAAAATCTAGCTTATCATAATGGGTTGTAAAAAATTCTGAGTAATTATATAAATCAAATATATTAATCATTTCATCATATACTATGGTGTGTGAAAAATTTTAGATTTAAAAGAAAATACTATTTATTTTGTTAATGAAAAAGGTAAAAAACCAATACCTATAAATAAAATTTATTCTGTTTATGCATATTGTCAAATAACAATATCTTCTCAAGTAATCAGCCTTTTTGCTAAATCAGGAATCCCAATCCATTTTTTTAACTATTATGGTTTTTATAATGGCAGTTTTTATCCTCGAGAAACGCTTTTATCAGGAGATTTGGTTGTTAAACAGGCTGAAATATATTTAGATAGTGAAAAAAGAATTGAATTAGCTAAACTTTTTATTGAAGGGTCTGCAAAAAATATAATGAAAGTTTTAGCTTATTACAAAATAGAAAATTCAATAAATGAAACTTTGTATAGTTTAAATTCATGTAAGTTGATAACTGAAATTATGAATGTTGAAGGAAGAATCCGGGCAGAATATTATGAAAAATTTGATGAAATACTTCCAGAAGAATTTAAAATGGAAGGTAGAAGTAGACAACCTCCTAAAAACATGATTAATTCATTAATAAGTTTTGGAAATTCATTGATGTATTCAACAACATTAACCGAGATTTATAACACTCAACTAAATCCAACAATTTCTTTTCTTCATGAACCTTCTGAGAGAAGATTCTCTTTATCCCTAGATTTAAGCGAAATATTCAAACCTATTTTTGTAGATAGATTGATTTTTTATTTAGTGAATAAGAATATGATATCTGAAGAAGATTTTGATCAAGATTTAAATTGTTGTCTTTTGAATGATAAAGGAAGGGTTAAATTTGTCCAAGAGTATAATAAAAGGCTTGAAAAAACTATTAAACATCGTGATCTAAATAAAAAAGTTTCTTATCGTAGATTAATAAGATTAGAATCATATAAACTTGTTAAACATATTTTAGGAAATAAAAAATACAATCCTTTTGTAATATGGTGGTAATTTATTATACAATAAAAAGTGATATTATGTATTTAATTATTGTTTATGATATTAAAGTTGAAAGAGTTAATAAGGTTAAAAGTTTTCTCAGACAATATTTATACTGGATTCAAAATTCTGTTTTTGAAGGGGAAGCTACTAAAAGTGAATATAATCTTATTGCATCTGGATTAAATGATATAATAAATATTAATGAAGATTCAATAATTATTTATAAATTAAGATTGGAAGAAGCAATGCAAAGAGAAATATTGGGTATTGAGAAATCTCCCATTGAAGGGATTCTCTGAATTAGTCTTTTATAATTTATTATCGATTCATTCTGAATTAATTTTTATATTTTATTGATATTTCATGCTTCGTTTTTGCTGATTTTTTTAGTATTATTTTAAGATATAATTTTATTACTATAATTTTTATTAATCAAAAGAATAAATTTGATTACTTTTTCATATTTTACCAGATTATTATATCTTGAAATTTGTTTTTATCAATTTATTCATATTATTCTACTCCAACATTTAATATTTTTTAGTCGTTAAAGCATTTAAAATATTAACTCTATTCTTGATAGAAAAATATAAATGTTTCATACGAGAAATTAGAATCACTTATAGGGAATTTAGAAAAATTTTTTGCCCTATTAAAATCAGACTATATTAGGATTGAAATTATGAAACTGGAATAGTTATAAACAAAATGAATATTAAAATCAGACTATATTAGGATTGAAATTATAATAGATGGAACATACAGGATTGCTCCTGATTAAAATCAGACTATATTAGGATTGAAATATAGTAACCCGACCTGTCAATTTTACTATAAACAATAATTAAAATCAGACTATATTAGGATTGAAATACAAGATATTTAAAACAATTACATCAATCAGCAGATATTAAAATCAGACTATATTAGGATTGAAATACTTCTACTTCTCCTAACTGACTTAGTTTACTCCCATTAAAATCAGACTATATTAGGATTGAAATTTTAATGCATCTTTTACTCTATGTCCCATGTTAATAATTAAAATCAGACTATATTAGGATTGAAATTGCTCAATATCTTCAAGCTTAAAATTAGTATTTTATTAAAATCAGACTATATTAGGATTGAAATTTAATACAATTTTATAATATTATCACATATTTAAATTAAAATCAGACTATATTAGGATTGAAATGAACCAACGCAAAATGGTTTAACAGAAGATTTTCCATTAAAATCAGACTATATTAGGATTGAAATTCTTTATTATAAGCTCGATCATGGTTGTAATCTTTATTAAAATCAGACTATATTAGGATTGAAATGAATTTCCACATCTAAAACTAGAAGATAAATCAGGATTAAAATCAGACTATATTAGGATTGAAATTTATTAAGGTTATTACTAACCATATTAAAGTGTTTAATTAAAATCAGACTATATTAGGATTGAAATGCAGGTTCATTAACAAGTATTGGGAAAGTGGACTGAATTAAAATCAGACTATAGGATTGAAATCTTGAAATATGTTATTTTGTAGGAAGTATGAATTATAATTAAAATCAGACTATATTAGGATTGAAATCTAATCGTGTTGATTGTATTTTCTGTGTCAACTCCTGATTAAAATCAGACTATATTAGGATTGAAATAGCTTTAGCAAACTGAGTAGTTGCGCTTTTACTTTATTAAAATCAGACTATATTAGGATTGAAATCTAATCGTGTTGATTGTATTTTCTGTGTCAACTCCTGATTAAAATCAGACTATATTAGGATTGAAATAGCTTTAGCAAACTGAGTAGTTGCGCTTTTACTTTATTAAAATCAGACTATATTAGGATTGAAATACAATCATGTCTTTTGTTACATAGCCTTTATCAGATTAAAATCAGACTATATTAGGATTGAAATACTGAATTTAAAGTTCTTCGTGAAATATATAAATCAGATTAAAATCAGACTATATTAGGATTGAAATCTAATCGTGTTGATTGTATTTTCTGTGTCAACTCCTGATTAAAATCAGACTATATTAGGATTGAAATTGTTAAAAAAGCTACACATCAAAAACTAACTTATCAATTAAAATCAGACTATATTAGGATTGAAATGTAAAAGCTTCAGGGTTAATAACTTCTAAATCATCTAATTAAAATCAGACTATATTAGGATTGAAATAAAATTTTATATGCTTACATTTATACTGCTCTACCTTTATTAAAATCAGACTATATTAGGATTAAAATTAAGGAGGATCTGTTAGGATCATATCAATATTATATTAAAATCAGACTATATTAAGGATTGAAATACATTTAAATATTAATATAATATATTTTTATAAAAATAATTAATTTAAATAAAAACTTGAATTCAATTGAAGCTAAATTATTTTAATACTTATAATATCATCTTTAGCTAGTTTTGCATTTTAAAATTGATAATATATTATTATATTTGAGAGAAATTAGAACAATATTTTCCTTGAATTTGATTAGTATGATTTTTTAAAATAAAATGTAAAGTTTAAATAGGAATTAGAAGATCAATTTGATTAATATATCTTATATTTCAATATTTGTAAGTTCTTCAGGATGTCTTAAAAAATAAGGAGACACATTAATACTATTTATAATATCTCTTATTTTTTTTTGTGCAGGTTTCCATATTTCAGGATCTTCATCTATGGCTTTTTGAAAAAGATTATAATATTCCTCTTCACCTAATATTATTGTTATTATAATTGTACCTAAATCATTTAATAAATTTTGACCAGTTTCTGGATCAACAGCAACTAATTTTAATTTTGGAAGTGCATATTCTTTATATCTATATAATTCTCCCATAGCACCATTGGCTATTTCGTGTTTTTCAGCTTTTCTAGCATTTTTTAATATTTCAATTAATTCATCTATTTTATTATCTCTCATTATTTCATCTAATTGTATCAATGATTCTTCAATTAGATTTTTATCATCGGAAAATCTTTTAGAAATTAAATCAATAGCTTTTTCAGGAAGCATATTCATGTATATTGGAAGCAATATAAATTCTTGGGATAATATGTCATTTTCATTAAGATTATTCATTTTATAATCATGTTTGACTTTTACAATTTCTCCATAAGATATTATTTTTAATAAAATATCTTTAATTTCGTGTTCTTCTGAGATTTGTAATTTGTTAAATAAATCATCTAATTCTTCCCATTCTTTTGAATTTTTATATTCATTTATTTTTTCTTCACTAATATTACTTATATTATTAGGAATTTTAATTTCTATTGTTTCATAGTTTTCTTCATTATTCATTTTACTACCTCTTTAATATTCAATAAATTCTTTATAAATTTCTATTTTTCCAACTTATTCTTCTTAAAAAACTTACTTTTAATCTTCTTCATAATTTTATTAGTTGATTTCTTTTTTACTTTGTTTTTATCAACTATTTCACAGATAATTCCATAGCTATTTATCTCATTAACCTTACAATAGCTAATCTCTTCAATTTTATCATAAATTCTACCTGCACTCATTGTTTCTTTAATGACTGTATTAGTAGAATTAGCTACATAACCTACTTTTTCTCCAGAAAGATCTTCTATTTTAATAGCTTCATGGTCATAATCATTATCTGGCTCTTTGATTAATTTAAGATATTGTTTTCTTCAAATGGAATTATTCCATCATAAAAATAGTATCCTGTCACTGTAAATCTTAGTTTATTCATAGCTATTCTCAGTTTGTATATTGTCTTTGATTGTAATTAATTATATTTTAAAAATTTATATATTGATATATTAATAGAAAATACCTATTTAGGGAAATACCGAAATAACTAAATAATGATAATTTCATAATTATATAATAATTATACATTAATTATATTAAACAGGTGTTTATAAATGTCTAAGAAAAAAACTAGCTTTACATTAAACATAGATTTATTAAAAGATTTAAAGATGAAAGCTGTTGAACTCGGAACTAGTCAAACTAAATTGTTAGAAAAATTCATTAAACAAGGTTTAAAGAATAATAATGGAGATCATAGCTTAATTAAAGATGATGGGGGAGTTATATTAATAGAAAATATAAACCCTAATTTATTAAAAAAAATTAGTAAAATAGCTAAAAACGAAAAAATCAGTGAAGAAGAAGCTATAAATGAAATAATAAAAAAAGGAATTAATGCTAAAATAAAAAATAAAATACCTGAACATTTGATACTTAATAAAGATACTTATAATCCAGATCCTGAAAAAAGTAGAAAAATGATTGGTATAATCAAAACAGACAAACCATTTGACACAACTAAAGCAATAAGAGAAATAAGAAATATGGAGTATTGATTATGATTTTTTTAGATGCTAATTTCTTAATTAATTTATATATTGAAACAAGTAATGAGCATGAAAGAGCTAATGAAATATATAATTTAATTGAGAATGAAGAAAAGGTGATATCTAATCTTGTAATAATGGAAGTTATAACTGTTATGAACATTAAATTAAATCTAGACCTAGATTTAATATCAGAAGTTTATGAAGAATTGAATATTGCTTATAAAATTTTAAATGATGCTACTTTTTATAATAAAGGATTTAATATACTTAAAAGGGGATTTAATAGAAATAAAGAAAGAATACCTTTATTTGACTCTGTATATATAGCACTAATGAGAGATTTAGGTATTGAAAAAATAGCTACTTTTGATGATCATTTTGATAATATTGAGGGCATTGTTAAAATTTGTTGAGCTTATTTTTCTAATTATTATTATTAAATTATTATCCTTATTTTCAATTTATTTATACTTTTAAAAGATTTTATAGGTTTTAAAAGGAGAATTTCATTTTTTAATCATGTTTATATTTGTTTTTATTTTATAATTTAAAAATAGTTAATAATTATTTTATAATTTAGAATAGATGAATTCATGTTACTATTTTTTATTTTCATGTTTTTTAGAGATATATTACTTTTCATATGCTTGGTGTTTCTTTATATTATCAAAAATTTAAATTATATATTAATGATTTTTATGATAAACTTAATTATAAAAGTTTCATCGGTATAAAGAAGCAATTATATATGAAGATTGGTTCGATTTAATAGATTGATTATATTTAAATCATTAATAAAAACCAATTAAACAAGGAAAACATTTAGGATAACATGGAATCTAAACAACTTTTAAAGAATTATTTTGGTTATGATTCATTCATTTCAGGTCAGGAAGATTTGATTAATTGTATTTTATCAGGTAAAGATGTTTTAGGGATAATGCCAACTGGTTCTGGAAAATCTATTTGTTATCAATTGCCTGGGCTAATTTTTGATGGGCTTACTATTGTTTTATCTCCACTTATTTCTTTAATGAAAGATCAGGTGAATATTCTTAAGGCAAGTGGTATTGATGCTGCTTATATTAATTCTTCTTTATCTTCTAGTGAATATTATTCTGTAATAAATGATATTAACAATGGAAAGTATAAAATTATTTATATTGCTCCAGAAAGGTTGGAATCAGAGGATTTTTTAGAGATTATTGAAACAAATAAGATAAGTATGGTTGCAGTTGATGAAGCACATTGTGTTTCTCAGTGGGGGCATGATTTTAGACCTTCTTATCTTAAAATCCGTGATTTTATATCTAAACTTGAAGGAAATCCTGTTATATCTGCTTTTACAGCAACTGCTACTGAAAATGTTAAAAAGGATATTGTTAAAAAAATTGGCCTTAAAGAAGCTGAAATTGTTAATACTGGTTATGATCGGGAAAATTTGTATTTTGAAGTTCGAAAACCTAAGAAAAAATTTCAAGAACTTCTTAAAATATTGGAGTCTGAAGAGGGCAGTTCTGGTATAATTTATTGTAATACTCGAAAAGCAGTAGAAGAAGTATCTAGTAAATTGATTGACGAAGGATATAATGTAACTCGTTATCATGCAGGTTTAGCTAAAAATGAACGTAATATTAATCAAGAAAAGTTTATTTTAGATGAAAAGCCTATTATTGTAGCTACTAATGCTTTTGGAATGGGAATTGATAAATCTAATGTAAACTTTGTTATTCATTATAATATGCCAAAAAATTTAGAAAATTATTATCAAGAAGCTGGTAGGGCAGGAAGGGATGGTTCACCAGCTAAATGTATTTTACTTTATTCTCCTCAAGATGTGATGATAAATAAATTTTTAATAGAGAAAACAGCTGAATATGATTATAAAAATGATGAATTAAAAAAGAAAGTGATAAATCAAAATTTTCAATTATTAAATAAAATTCAAGAATATTGTACAACAAGAGATTGTTATAGACAATATATACTAAATTATTTTGGTGAAAATACAAATGGTTATTGTGGGAATTGTTTTAATTGTACTGGAGATTTTGATGAATTAGATGTTGAAGAGGAAACATTTCACATAATCTCAGCTATAAACTATATTAATAATCTTAATAAAAGCTTTGGAAAAGGAATAATAACTAATATTTTAAAAGGAAGCAATACTAAAAAAATAAGAGATTTAGGCTTTGATAAAAGTCCTGCTTTTAATAAATTAAATCATAAGTCTAAAGAAGAAATTGCCTTAGTTATTGATTTTTTGGTTAATAAAAAATATCTTAGAGTTTCTGGTAATAGGTATCCTGTAATTAAATTAGGAAAGAATTATGAAGATATTATTAATGGTTTAGTATCTCTAAATATGAAAATTTCAAAGGATGAATTGAATACATTTAAAGAAAAAACAAACAATGGTAAAAATAAGTCAAAAATTGTTCCTAATATTGATAAAACTAATATTGATAGAAATTTGAATAATATTGATAATAATAAGATAGATAGTAATAAGATAGATAATAATAAGATGAATAATAATAAGATAGATAAAAATAATATGGATAATAATAAAATTGATAATAATGAAATAGATAAATTTTATCATGATGATCAAAATAATGATATTTTGTTTGAAAAACTAAGAAAACTTAGATTAAAACTTGCAAGAGATAAAAATATTCCTCCTTTTATGATTTTTCATGATTCTACTTTAAAAAATATGTGTAATGAATTGCCTATTTCTAAAAGTGAATTTTTAGAGATTTCTGGTGTAGGTAAAAATAAATTAGAAAATTATGGAGATTTATTTATTAATGTGATAAAAGAGTATATTGATGAATCTGCTGGATCTCAAGGAAACACTTCTAAATCTAGAATAAATGAAGAATATAGCTTTAAAAAAATCAAATCAATTAATTCAGATAATTATGGGCTTAAAAATCAATATAACAATATTAATGTAGAATATATGGATAATGAAGTAAAAAATAAATTAGAAGAATCAAAGCATAAGGATGACACTTTTTCTCCTATAGAATTTAATAATAAAGAAAAAATCACATTTAATAATGATTCTAATAAAGATGTTAATAATATTATTGATAGTTATATTGGTACTGATAATATTAATGATGTTAATAGGGGTATTGATAATAATATTGATATTAATGAGAGTATTTATAATATTATTACTAGTACTGATAATATTGGTGATGAAAAAGATAATTTAATTGTTACTAATTCAATTATTAGTGATTCGATTGTTAGTGATTCAATTAATAATGGCTTGATGGAAAAAATTAAAAATTTTGTTTTAGAAAATGAAAGCAAAAATATTGAAAATCCTTTTAATTTAAGTTATGAAGGTCTATTAGAAAAGAAAGTAGATTTGTTAAGTTTACTAAAAGAGGGTGATAGATATTTACTCGCAATTAACCATCAGATTAAAGAAGAAGACATTAGAATAATGAAAATTTTTAATAATTTACCTAAGAAAGAAAAAGAGAAACATGGAAAGAATAAAGATACAATAGGTGCATTTAAAGAATTTAATCTTAATGTTGAAGCTAAAATAATAAAAGAAAAGCAAAAATATGTCAATTTTGTCATGGATTATATCAAAAAAGAAATAAATTTAATTGACCAAACAATTAATATAAAATTAGAATTGATAAATTCAGAAAACAAATATTAATATTTATTAAGCAATTAGATTTAAACAATTACTATGTAAACTTCTTAATATACATATTCAGCTATTTATTATTTAGCCATTTACCTAATTAGCTATTGTTTAGCTATTTACCTAATTAACTATTTATTTAGTTATTTACTTATTTAGCTATTATTATAATTATTATAATTATTTTTATTGTAAACTTGAAATTAGTATAAAAGATAAATTTATTTCTTAAAATAACATACAATTAATAAAACAATAAGTTAAAATATAGATTATAATAATTAATTTAAAAAATAGATGAATTGATGTTACTGTTTTTTATTGTATATGTTTTTATTTTAATATCTTAGGTTGAGAAGATAATTGTGGGTATCATACACATATATTAAAAACTAATACATCAACTCATTTTCTACCTATTAGAGAGTATTTAGGTAGGTAAATTATGACATATATTGAACTGTATATATATTCACATCGTTACTTTATTCTTTTTAATATATAAATCTTTCGAAATATCTTTTATAATTATTAAAAAATTAAAGATTTCTTAATTTTATAAAAATAAAAAATTTTCATAATTATAAAAAAATATATCTATTTTTAAAATATTTTAACTATTATTTTTAGTATTTAAAAAATAATTATCTAAAATGGATTTCATCTCTAAATTTTATTATTAAAACCTTCTTGAAAAATAGATGGGTTGATGATTAATTATTATATGCATATGTATTTTTAACAGTGTTTGTTTTTATATCCTAGGTTGAGAAGATAATTGTGGGTAACAGACATTTGCATTAATTAAACATCAACTCATAGTTCTACCTATTAGAGAGTATTTAGGCAGCTGAATCATGACATATATTGAACTGTATATATGTTCACATCGTTACTTTATTCCTTTTAATATATAAATCTTTCGAAATTTTTCTAAAAATTATATGATTTATAGCTAATGGCTTTTCACTGTTCATTATCTATAACTCCTAATTGTATATTTTATAGTATTTTCTATTTTTAATTAAAAAAACTAGTAATAAGAGCTTTTATATCTCCGTTTACATTATCTCCAGACCAATTTATAGTTATGGTACTATTTTTAACCTTGAAAAATGCTTTTGATGATTCATTATCACTAAATATTTCCACTTCATGTCCATTAATATCTAAAACAGTCATAACTGCTGAGTCTGAATCCATAGATTTATTTAAATCATTAGTCCAATTTGTACTGTTTATGATAATACTCAAATCTTCAGATCTATAGCTATTTCCTGTATTTACTCCATCAATTATATTTCCACTTTGGATCGTTCCTTGTTCATATTTTGGAGGAATTTTAAATGTTATTCCAGATAAATTCTTGACTTCCCAATCACTACTATCACTAGTTTGATTATTATCAAAAATTCCAAGTGCAAATGCTCCTACTAAAGCTATTATAGCTATTATAACAATTATAATTATAGCTAAATATTTATTTTTCATTTAAACACCTTTATATTATATTTATATTATCTATATTTACTATTATATTTACATTTATTATTATATTTTTAAAATTGATATTAAAATTATCAATATAAGCTAATATTAATATATTTAGTATTTAGTATCAGTATAATCTAGTAAATTAATATAATTTAATAAATTATCTGATATTAGTAAATTACATAATATTAATAAGTATATGATTGAATTAAATTAATATAATTGAGTATTTTCTTGTAAATAATCTTGATGATACTTATCTAGAATTCTAAGTGCAGATGCATTTTGTGGACTTGTAACTCCTCTTTCTTCAATGAGGTTTCTAAGAGTCTTATTTTTCATATGTTCTCTTACTTCACTTGCTACAAAATCAAGAGTCTTCTTGTTACATTCAGCTATCTGTTTTTGGTTCATTTCAGATAGTTTATAGACTTCTAAATCATAATTTTTAGTTGGAGTTGTTAATACATTTAAATAGCTATAATATTCATCTGATCCACTTAAAAATCCATCTATTCCCATATATGAAAGCAAAGGTATGAATGAACATTCTGCAAATGTAAATATGAGATAAGTGTTTGGTTTAAGGTTTTTTCTAAGTTCTACTATTAGGTTAACAAGGTCTCTTGGATGTAATAATAAATCATCTCCATTAGCTATTATGAGTCCATTGTATCCAAGCTCTTCAAGCTTTTTTCCACATTCGATTCTTAAATCAACATATTTGGAACCTTGAATAACAGCTATCTTAGAGTTGGGATTTTGATTTTTTTCATTTTCAGCTTTCTTAATAGTCCTTCTAACTCCCCATTCAGCTATTTCTCTTTCAATGTTATATGCTGTTTGTTCATCATCAGCTAATATATTTTCAATCTCTTTTTCATTGAATATTGCTGGTGTTTGGATGTCTCCAAGTCTTCCAAGTCTTCCTGGTCCATCATGACTTTTTATTTCAAATTTTTCTACCATTTGTTATCCCTTTATAATCTCTTTATGAGAATATTCTTTTTATAATAAATTATTGTTATAATGAATAATTCTTTTAATATAACAATTTATTGTTTAATAATTTTTAATATTAGTAATTTATGTATTGTTAATAATTTATGTATTATTAATATTATATAATAAAATTAATAATAAAATTATAATTTTAAAATTATAATTTTAGATTTTATTAATAAAAAGACTTATTTAATAAAATACAAAAAATAAAAACTGTTGCTTTTTGGGTTACACTTTAGAAATTTTTAGTAACCTTTATATATAGAGTTTTTCTAATTATAATTAAGGATTTAAGAAAGGTATTAAATACTTTTCAATGATTTTCCAAGGTGTGTTTTAAATGTCTGTTTTCAAACGTCTAAAGGCTCTAGTTACAGGGTCAAACGATGATGTAGTTGAGAATAATTCTGAAGATAAGGTATTGGATCGGAAAAAATCAGGTGAACCATCTGATTTGAGACCTGAACAGACAAACTCAAATACAAAAGAAGAAAAAGAAGCTTTATCTTCTACAAATGAAAATTCTCAAGATGTTTCTAAAAAAGATGATAATACTAAATCTACTGAAGCTGAAAATACTAAAATTGAAGTGGTTGAGGTAGAAACTCCAACACTAACTTCTAAAAATAAATCTAAAAATAAAACTTCTGAAACTAAAGAAAAAATTGAAAAAAAGGTTGAAGAAGTCAAAGAAGATATTAAAGAAGTTGCTGATGAAGTTAAAAATAGTATTGAAGATACTATTGAGAAAGCTGATAAAGTTAAATCTGTAGATGAAAAAGCTGATGATTCTAAAGATGAAGATACTGAAGATCATTCAGATAATGATTCTAAGAATAAAGAAGAAAAGAGAGATACTATGACTCTATTAAATGAAGAAGAAAAATTAACATTAGGAAATGTTGATCCAGAATTTACCCAAATATTTAAAGATGCTGGAATTGACTCTGTAGAAATTTGTTTCCAATGTGGAACTTGTACTGGTGGATGTCCTTCTGGAAGAAGAACTCCATACAGAGTAAGACAATTAGTACGAAAATGTCTTATGGGATTAAAAGATGAAGTAATCTCTGATGATTCCTTATGGATGTGTAGTACTTGTTATACTTGCCAAGAAAGATGTCCTCGTGAAATCAAAATTGTAGAAATAGTTAAAATGGCAAGAAATGTTGCTGCACAAAATGGATTTATGGCTCCTGCACACAAGGCTACTGGTTCTTTTGTTATAAAAACTGGTCATGGTGTACCAATTAATGATGCAACCAGAGAACTTAGAAAAAGAGTTGGACTTGATGAATTACCACCAACCACTCACTCCCACCCAGAAGCTTTAGAAGAAGTACAAAAAATCTGTGAAATTACTGGATTCGATGACTTAATTGGATTCAACAAAGCTACTGGAGAGCTTGAATAAATTTTTTACTGGAGGAATAATAATGGAAATCGCATATTTCTTAGGTTGTATTATGAACAACCGTTATCCTGGTATTGAAAAAGCAACAAGAATTTTATTTGATAAACTTGATATAGAACTCAATGATATGGCTGGAGCTTCCTGTTGTCCTGCTCCTGGTGTATTTGGTTCTTTTGATAAAAAAACATGGGCTTCTATCGCTGCTCGTAATATTACTATTGCAGAAGATATGGGCTCTGACATAATGACTGAATGTAATGGATGTTTTGGATCTTTATTTGAAACTAACCATATGCTAAAACATGATAATGATATGAAAAATGAAATTAATGAAGTTTTAGCTGAAACTGGTAGGGAATATAAAGGTTCTATTGAAGTAAAACACCTTGCTCAAATTTTATACAATGATATTGGTGTTGACAAACTTTCTGAATTAGTAACCAACCCATTAGATTTAAATGTAGCTGTCCACTATGGATGTCACTTTTTAAGACCATCTGATGAGATTCAAATTGATAATGCAGAAAAACCAACTATTTTAGATGAATTAGTTGAATCTACTGGTGCTAAATCTGTACCTTACAAAGACAAAATGATGTGTTGTGGTGCAGGTGGAGGTCTTAGATCTAGAGATTTAGATGTAACTGCAAGCTTTACTAAAGAAAAGCTTGATAATATGACTGCAGCAGGTGTAGATGCTATTGTAGATGTTTGTCCATTCTGTCACTTACAATTTGATGTAGGTCAAACTGAAGTAAACAAAATGTATAATACTGATTTTGGTATTCCTGTTTTCCACTTAGCTCAATTATTAGGTTTAGCATTTGGATTAGGTGCTGATGAATTAACTTTAGATTCTCATTTAATTGATTCTGCTCCAGCACTTGCAAAAATAGTTGCTAATTCTGATAAAATTACTGGTGGAGAATAATTAATCTGTAATTTACTATTTTAGTGGTTTTTCCACTTTTTTTATTTTTTTTATTTTTTATTTTGTTGTTATTTTTATTATATTTTATCATTTTGTTTTATTATTTTGTTTTTCAGATTTTGAGATATTTTAACTGTTATTATATAGTTTAATGTATGATTTACTCTTATTTTCAGTATCATCTTATTTTTAAGACTTTTTGTTTTTAATGTCGTCTTATTTTAATTATCACCTTATTTTTAGTTTTATAATCTATACATTATTTTGATTTATTTGATTTTTTAATAATTATTTTATACTTTACCCATAATTTTTTTATTAATAATAGATTTATTTACAAAAAAATTATAAATCAACAACAAATCAATAATTTTTTATACTAGTTAAACCAATAGATATTAAATGATTTATATATTGATTGATAGATTTTTGAAAGATTGAATGGTGATTATTAATGTTTATAGCGACATTGGGTGGAATATTTAAGTTTAAGGATATACCTGAAGAATATGGTCCTTATGTACAGTTTAAAGCTACAATTGAAAAAAGAGAAGTCAAAGATGATGATGAAATAGCTATATTGGATATTACTGGAACAGAAAGTCATCATGTTCTTTTTTTAGATTCTTATGATAATATTGAACAGATTAAAACTGAATTAGAGGATGCAGATGCCAAAGTTAATCATACTACTCTAAAGATAATAGAGGGGCATTTAAGTTAATAAAAAGAATCAATTTAATTTTTGATATTATTATTTAAATTATTAATATCATTATTAATACTATTATTAGTACTATTATTAATTTTAGTATTAATAGGATTATTTAAATTATTATTTAAATCAAACATTATTTAAATATTATTATTTAAATATTATTAATTAAATATTATTATATAAATTAATTATATCAGTATTATATAAATTATTTATATCCAAATTAATTATATTACAATTTAATGCACTGTATTTAGTATTGGGATGATTTTTAGTGTTATCTATTGAACAAAATTGGTTAATTTTAGTTGAACTTCTTACTGACCTTAAAAAAAGAGGAGTAGATATTCCTAATTCGGTTAATAAAGATATAAGTCTTCTCAAAACATCTATTAATTTCTATAAAAAAGATATGTCACATCCTGACATGATTAAAGAGTTTGATAAAGCTAATATTAGAATTACAGAAATTCAGGATAAACTTCTTGGATATGCTGAAGATGTTAATGATGATTATTATAATGAGTGGATTGATAAATTAAGAAGGGCTAATCTAGGTGAAGAAATTTACAAACAGGCAGAATCCTCTTCTAAATTTGTTGGAGGTGCTCCTCCAGGATTTTCCTCTGCAAAAATCCATCTTAAAAAACCAATAGCTGAAGATCGTACTCAAGAAATAGCTGAATATTTTAATCTCATAATAGAATTTGAGGATGATACTACTATAGCTATTTATGGTGATTCTGAAAATATAAAAAAAGCATTAAAAGAGTTCGCTCCTTTTTTTAATGAATAACTTTATTTCATGATTATATAATTAATTTTCTATTAATTTTATTTATATTATTTTTTATTATTTTTATATTATTTTCTTTATCTTCTCTATTTTTTATATTTTTTATTATTTTTATATTATTTTCTTTATCTTCTCTACTTTTTCTATTTTTTATCATTTTATATTATTTTTTCTAATATTTTCTATATTTGTTTAATCATTTAGTTTTATATTTATTTTTGTTTAATTTTCCTTATTTTTATAAAAACTATTATCTAAACATTAGATATAAAAGTTTAATAATATTAAAACATAAATTAAATATGATTATTAAGGAATTTTTTTGAGGTGCTATTTTGAATATTCTAGCTATTAGTGATGTTCATGGTAATGAAAATAATAAGCTATATTCTTATTTAAATGATAATAAAATTGATTTATTGATTGTTTCTGGAGATATAACCAATTTTGGACCTGTAGATTTTGTAGAATACTTCATTAATAAACTATCTGAGTATGGAACTGAAATTTTTGCTATTCCTGGAAATTGTGATCCTGATGGTGTAGAAAGAAAGATAATTGATTCTAATGCTGTTTGTATTCATAATACTGTAATTGAATATGAAAATTTAGTTTTATATGGTTTTGGAGGGTCTAATCCTACACCTTTTGATACTCCTGGTGAATTTGATGAAGATACTTTTTATAAATCTATTAAAGCTGTTTTAGAATCAAAAAATATTGATTCTGTAAAAGAACCAACTGATGAATTTCCACATGGAAAAATCCCAATTTTAGTTACTCATGCTCCTCCTAAGGATACAGAAGCAGATAAGATTGCTGATGGTTCTCATGTAGGAAGTGAAGCTATTAGAAGAATAATAGAAGAATATAAGCCTAGTTTAAATATATGTGGTCATATACATGAAGCAATGTCTATGGATATGTTGGGTGATACTGTAATTATTAATCCTGGAATGCTTGAAGAGGGCCATGGATGTTTAATTGAAGTGGATAAAAATAATAACATTATAGCTAATTTTGTTAAATTATAATAGGAGTATAATTGTAATAGAGGTATAAAATGGTAAATGTTCATGATTTTATAAAAGATATTCCTAGAAATATTAGCAATACTTTTGAAAATAGTACTTCTGAAGATAGTGGTATTTCTGAAGATAAAAAGATTTTTGAAGATAAAAATAAGAATATTACTAATTCTTTTGATTTAAATGGAAATGAAGATGGTATTTTGAAGAAAGATTCTTCAAAAAACTTAATTATTTTTTTAGCAGCATTAACATCTTTTATCACAGCATTTTCAACATCTGCTATAGCTGTTGCTCTTCCAGCAATAGCTAGTCAATTTTCCATAAATGCTATTCTTCAAAATTGGTTAGCTACATCTTTTTTGCTTTCTATAGCTATATTTTCGGTTCCATTTGGTAAATTAGCAGGTAAATATGGATTGAAAAAGTTTTTTATATTAGGAATATTGATTTTCTTTGTAGGGTCTGTTGGAGCATCCATTTCATTTTCTGCTTATCATTTAATATTTTTTAGAGTTATTCAAGGAATTGCAGCAGCTATGTTAAATATAGCTTCTCTTGCAATGATAACTGAAGCATTACCTCCTAAAGAAAGAGGAAAAGGGATTGGAATAACAATATCTAGTGTTTATATTGGATTAACTCTTGCACCTGTTTTAGGAGGAATATTGACTAAAAATTTAGGATGGCCTAGTATTTTTTATCTTACCTTACCTTTATTAATTATACCATTAGCTATATTAATATTTAAAGTTAAAAATGAATGGGTTACTGGTAAAAAAGATCCTTTTGATTTTATAGGCACATTTGTTTATTCTATTGGAATACTTTTATTTATGTATGGTTTCACTATATTGAATCAGCTAACTGGTGTATTTTTAACAATTTTAGGTTTGATTCTTTTAGCAGGATTTGCTTTTTGGGAATTAAGACAGAAATTTCCTGTTTTTCATGTTGAGTTTTTTAAGAATTTAAAATTTTCTTCATCTACATTAGCAGCTTTAATAAGTTATCTTGCTACTTTTATAGTAACTTATATATTGAATTATCATTTACAGTATATAAGACATATGGATCCTCAAACAACTGGTTTAATTCTGATTGTTACTCCTGCACTCATGGCATTAATTGCACCATTTTCAGGTAAACTATCTGATAAAATTGAGCCTCAAAAACTCGCATCCTTAGGTATGGTTTTTGTTACAGTAGCTATCTTTATCTTAATATTTTTAGATAAATCTATGCCTTTATATGTTATTGTAGTTTCTATGGTTTTACAAGGTATTGGTTATGGGATATTTTCCTCACCAAATACTAATTCGATTATGGGTTCAGTTCCAAGGAAGTTTGCATCTCTTGCATCTGCAACTGTTTCCACAGTAAGGGTTATTGGTCAGACAATGAGTTTAGGTATGCTTACTGTTATTTTTGCTGTGATAATGGGCTCAGTTCCGATTATTCCTAGATATTTCTCACTTCTAATATTAAGTTCTCAAATAGCTTGTGTATTTTCTACTGTTCTTTGTTTTATAGCGGTTATAGCTTCTTTAGTAGGAATGAAATCTGGTAAAAGAATGATTAGCTGATAAATTAATATTTTATATTAAATTTTATAATATTAATTTAATTATTATTACATTCACTAATTTAATAATTAATATATTTATTAATTTAATTATTAATTTAATTGTTATGTTAATACATTTTTTCATGATATTTTATTTAAATATTTAATTTTTATTATATTTTTCAATATTTTTTTTATTATAAATGGTTATTTTGCATTGTTTAATAGAAACTATTTTTAACAGAAATAAATAAAAAATTATATTAAATGCTTTAGATAATATATAATTAGTTGTGAATATTTTAGTTAATTATCTATTTTTAACTAAATATTAGTTGAGTTATCTACTTATTATAATTGATTAAGCATTTTTTTATTTAACTAAGGTTTATTCAAATTTGTGTTAGTTAATTCAATAAATTATTAAATTAGCTATACTATTTAAATAGCTATTTTTCATATTATACAAATTAAAATTTGAATTATTTATGTTATTTATCATTTTAGGCTAAATTTTCATTTTTATTTTCATTTTTTAACAGGTGATTAGATGATTATGGTACAAGGAGAAGTTAGTGGAAAAGTATATACTGAACCTTTTTCAAAAGGTGTTCTTTCAAGATCACTTACAAGGGCAGAAATGGGTCCCAATAAAGCTTATGCTTTTGCTTCTTGTATAGAGGCTAAATTAAAAGATAAAAACTTGAGTTTAATCACTATTGATGAATTAGTTGAGCTTATTGTCGATGATTTAAGGGATGAAGACCCAGAGATAGCTGAAAAATATATTGCTTGGAGACAAATAAAAAAAGGGACTGAACCTTTAATTATATTAATTGGTGGTGCTTCTGGTGTTGGAACTTCTTCAATAGCTTTTGAAATAGCTAATCGTTTAGGCATTAGAAATATGATAAGTACTGATATGATTCGTGAAGTTATGCGTAAAATTGTATCTAAGGAGTTAATTCCTGTTATACACGAATCAAGCTTTACAGCATACAAAGGAATGAGAGTTCCTCCTCCTCCTGAGTTTGATGATGTTTTAGCTGGTTTTAGAGATCATGTAGATACTGTGAGTGTTGGGATTGATGCAGTTATCGAAAGATCTTTAAAAGAAGGGATAAGTATTGTTATTGAAGGGGTCCATGTAGTTCCAGGATTTATTAAACAAGAATTAATGGAAAAAAATAATGTTGTAATGTTTGTATTGACTTTACAAGATAAAGAAATACATAAAGGTAGGTTTTACTCAAGATGTAGACAAATGTGGGCTAGAAGGCCTCTTCAAAGATATTTAGATAATTTTTATGCAATTAGAAAAACTCATAAATATTTTGAATCACAAGCAAGTAAATTCGATGTTCCTGCTATTGAAAATATTGATGTTGTAACTACTATAGATTCAATAATAAAACATATAACTGAAACTTATGGAGGTATAAATGATGTTAAAAAATAAGAAAGTAAGTGAGGTAATGACTAAAAATGTTTTTACTACGAATCCCGATGAAGATGTTGTATTTGCATTTGAAAAATTAATGAAAAATAAGGTCAGTGCTCTTCCAGTTTTAGATGAAGATGGAAAGATGATTGGGATTGTAACAGCTTCGGATTTAGGGTATAATTTGATATTAGATAATTATAAGTTAGGAACAAAAGTTTCAAGTGTAATGGTCAAAAATGTAACTTCAGTAAGTCCTGAAGAATCTTTATATGATGCTATTTGTACTATGGAAGAGAATGCTCCTGGTGGTAGCATTGTAAACCAGCTTCCTGTTTTAGAAAACGGCACTCTTGTTGGTATAATATCTGATGGAGATATTATAAAGGCTCTTAAATAATTATGTTATTGATCTTTAGGAGCTTATATTATTATATATAATTAAATAATTGAATTATATAATTGTAATATTATTACATTATTTCAGATTATTATTACTTTTCATTTATTATTTTTTCATATTACTTTTTTATTATTACTTTTTCATTACTTTGTTCTTTTCTTATCTAATTATTTTTCATTGTTTAATCTATTTTTGTTTATATTTTGATATTTAAGAATAAATGCATTTTTTATCAGTATTTTGTTTTTAGTTTAAAAGATATTTTTAATTTTTTAGCTACTTATATGACTTTTAAATATTTTTAAATATTTTTAATCATTTTTAAATATATTTGAGTATTTTTTTAATAGAATTTTGATATTATTTATAAATTTATAACTAATTTAAAAACATTTATATAACATTAAAAACAATATCTTTATTGGCTAGACTGGAGGGTTAGGGGTCCTCTGTAAGCACACACCCCCTTAGGTGCAGTTGAAGTTCAGAAGGCGGCTTTTGGATTTAATAACAGCCTTGAAAATTGATATAGAAACCTCGTCCTACAGGATCATTGGTCATAAGGTCTTAACTGGAGGGTTAAGATTAATTATGTTTTTTGTGGGAACGTGTCAGGCCTGGAAAGGAGCAGCTCTACCATAAACACTTGATGCTTGTAGATTAGCGGGGCGGAGTTGATTTTTGAGAGTACTGTTATTATTGATACTAGTCCACTTCTGAACATGCCGCTTATTATTATAATTTCAAGTATTATAATTAAGTTATAAATTGAATATTGTAATTAAATAATTAAACTAATTATTTTGAAATATTATTAAAATAGATTTTTAGAGTTTTTCAGCTTTTCAGCTAAATTAATAGAGATACTATTATGATGTTTTAATATAAATTATAGTCTTTTTATTATTATGTAAATGAAATAGCATAAGGTTTATAAGTAAAATCATACAAATACAAGATAGCTGTTTTAAATAGCATAAATCATAAAGTAAAATAGTAGATTACTAAAGATAAAATAAAAAATAATAAAGCTGTTTTAATTATTTAGTAAATATTTTAAAAATCATATGTCGGGGTGGCCCAGCCTGGTACGGCGTTGGACTGCTAATCCAATGATCCCTTGGATCTCGCGGGTTCAAATCCCGTCCCCGGCGTTTTTCTTTTTTTGAATTGATAAATTATGCATTGTTACATTTTATCGAGAGGTTCTTTGTGGTCGTATTCTTCTCCATATGGGCATGCATGTGCTATTACTAGTTGAACTATATCTATTTTTTCTGTTAGTTTATCTTGAACTTTGTGTATTATTTCATGGGATTTGTTCAATGATAAATCAGATTTAACTTCAACGTGTAATGTTAATGTTGCATATGAACCAAAATAATTCACTCTTATACTGTGAACTCCATAAACTCCATCTATAGAATTAGAAACTTCTTTAATTTCATCAATCAATTCTTTTGATGGCAATTTTCCCATTATGTTATTTATATTGTCTTTTCCAACTTCAAAAGCAGCTTTCAATACAAATAATCCTATAATTAATCCTACTAGTGGATCTAAAAAAGTATAACCAAACTGTGATAATATAACACTGATTAAAATAGCTATACATGATAATATATCCATTTGTTGATGTTTACCATCAGCCACTATTGCAGGACTATTTATTCTTTTTCCAACGTTTATAATATATCTACTCATAAATATATTAATTATTATTCCTGCTAATGCCATTATTCCTGCTAAATATGTTGGTGAGGAGATATTACTTCCGAAAAATAATTTTTCAATTGCTAAACTTATTATTTCATAAGCTATTAATGTTAAGAATATAACTATAACTAGACCTGCTATTGATTCAGCTCTTCCATGTCCTAATGGATGTTCATCATCAGGAGGTTTTTGACCTATCTTAAAACCAACATAAGCTATAACTGAGGTAGCTATGTCTGATAGTGTATGCGCTCCCTCAGCTACAAGAGCAAAACTACCTGAAATTATTCCAATGGTTATATTAAAAATCGTTAAAAATATGTTTCCAGCTATTCCTATTGTAGCTGCTTTTTTTCCTTCTTTATTTCGTTTAGAATATTCTATTTAAACACAACCCTTGGTTTGCTTTTTAAAATGTATATGTACTATTATTGTTAATATTTTTTTTATTATTATTAGTCTTATTATTCTTATTAGTATTATTCCTATTATTATTATTATTATTATTATTATTTTAATTTCTAATTATTATTTTAATATTTTTTATTATTATTTTAATACTATATATTATTTTAGTATTTTTATTATTTTAATACTTTTATTGTTGTAATATTTTTGTTATTGTTGTAATGTTTTTGTTATTATTTTAATATTATTCTTCATGGTTTTATTATTTAATTTTCTCTAATCTATTCATAGCTTCTTCAATGTTTTCATAAGAGTTTGCATATGACATTCTTACATTACAATCGCATGTTTGACCAAATCCACTTCCTGGAACAGTGATAACACCAACATCTAATGCTTTTTTAACATAATCTTTAGCATTTTCTACTTGGGGAAATGCATAAAATGCTCCTTCTAAAGGAGTACATTTTAGATTTAAATCATCTAAACGTTTTGAAATTAAATTTTTTCGTCTTTTAAACTCTTTAACCATAGTTTTAACATATCCTTGAGGTCCTCTTAAGGCTTCATATCCAGCTATTTGTGAAATTGAAGGAGCACAAGCTGTATTATATTGATGTACTTTAAGTAGCTCTTCAATTATTTCTTCTTCTCCAGCTAAATAACCTATTCTAAGACCAGTCATTGCATAAGTTTTAGAAAAACCATTAATAATAATAGCATTATCCGTAAATTGTTTAGGAGAGTAATGTTTTTTATCATATATTATTTTTTCATAAATTTCATCACTAATTATGATAAAATCATGATCAGTAGCTAAATCAGCAATAGTTTTAATGTCTTTTTTATCCATAACTGCTCCTGTTGGATTTGAAGGAGAATTCATTATGAATGCTTTAGTTTTTGATGATATTTTTTCTTCTACATCTTCAAACTTAATTTTATAATTATTACTAATTTTTGCTTCAACAGGAATAGCTGTGGCTTCAGAAATATCTACACAGGCTTTATATGATAAAAAACCAGGGTCTGGAATTAATATTTCATCTCCTTTTTCAAAAAATCCTTGTGCACACATATATAATGCTTCACTCGCCCCTACAGTAACTAATATAGAATTAGGGTCTATATTTACTTTATTATCAATTTTAAGTTTTTTTGATATTTCTTCTCTTAATTCTAAAAAACCTTTATTATGTGTATAGTGAGTAAAACCTTCATCAAGTGCATCATTAATAGCTATTTTAACATTTTCAGGAATATCAAAATCAGGTTCCCCTATCCCTAAACTAATGGCATTTTCATCACACACTTCGAACATTTTTCTTATTTGGGATAATTCAATTGATTTTAGTCTTTCAGCTGGTTTAACCATAGTTATCACTATTTTCTGTATTTCCTTAGATTTTTTGATTTTTAATTAGTTATTTAATTAAGTATTAAGTTTTTGATATAATTTTCAATTATATCTCAATTATATCTCAATTATATCTCAATTATATCTCGATTATAATTTAACTATAATTCAATTATATTTCAGTTATTTTTTTATTTATAATTTTAATTATTTTTTTACTTATATGAAAAATATATGCTATAATATGATACTTTATAGAATATTTTATTAGTAGAATGTTTTATTAATATCTATATTTTATAAAATATGAGTATCTATTTACAAATACCACATTTATAACATGATGCTCTTTGACACCATTCAGTATTTTCATAGTTAAATATTTTCTTTCTTTCTTCTTTTAGAAAGTTTTCATTTAATCCAATATCTATATTTTCCCAAGGAAGTTTAGTTTCTGACCCTAACACTCCAGATAATATATTACTATTATTACTAGTAATATTATCTTTATTACTATTTTTAATATAATATCCTTTGCTATGTTTTTCCCATTCTTTGACAGGAATTTTTAAATCAAGAGACTTTTCTAGAATATTTCCTACTTCTTTTCCTTTACAAGATAAAACATATTGTATTAATCCCATTTTTGGACTATAAAATTTAACATCAATCCCTTTTAATTCTTTTTTAAGATATTTCATCTTAGATTTAATATCTTTTAAATCATATCCTTCCCATTGCATTGGAGTATGAGGTTTAGGGATTAGAGGATTAATACTAAATCTTATAGAATTTTTGTCTTTTAAAGAATGTATTTTTTTAATATATAATGCTAATTCTTCAATATCTTCTTTTGTTTCATTAATTAGTCCTATTAAAAAATATAATTTTAAATTAAGCCCTAACTCAGTAGCTTTTTTAATAATTTCAAATATTTTCTCATCAGGTATATTTTTATTAATAGATTTTCTAAGAGGATAAATAGATTCTGGAGCTATTGTAATTGTTTTAGCACCACTTTTTTTCAAAGAATTAAGAGATTTTGTAGTTATGGATTCAATTCTCATAGAAGGTGTTGAAATTTGAAATCCTTTATCTAATAATCCTTTTATCAATTCATCGATTTTTGAACAGTCAGAAACAGCTGCTCCAATTAATGAAACTTTTTTCAAACCTGTATTAGCTCTAGCTTTTTCTGCAACATCGAATAGCTTTTGAAGCTTTGTTTCTCGTAGTGGACGATATAAGTATCCTGACATACAAAATCTACATCCTCGTGTACATCCTCTTGATACATTAAGAAGTATTGAATTACCAAAAACTGGTAAAGAATCTTCATCTTCTTTTTTTTCAGCTTTTGCGATTATTGGATTGGTTACATGGTAAGCATGATCCATATCTTTTACAATGATTCTTTTTACTTTATTATTTACTGAAGGAAGATATATTCCTTTTAAAGATAAAAAGGATTCTAATTGTTTAATTGGATATTTTAACTTTTTATATAAATCTAAAAAGTCATTTAATATAGGTTCAAACTCTCCAATAATGAATATATCAATAAAATCAGAAATAGGCATTGGATTAGAAGTTGCACAGGGTCCCCCAGCTATAATTAATGGATAGTCAGATTTTTTTTTATCAAAATCATTTTTTACTTTTCTATCCTTTCTTCTTATAGGGATTTCAGCTTTTTTAAGCATTTCTAACATATTAAAATAATCTTGTTCATATTGAAGTGAAAAGCTAATTATATCAAAGTCTTTAAGATGGCTGTTAGATTCAATACTCCTTGTATCTGGATAAACAACTCTTTCACACCAGCTATCTTTTCTCTCATTTATCATTCCATATATTATTTGATATCCTAAAGAGGACATTGCTGTTTTATATAAATTTGGATAAACTGATGCAAATCTAATATCAACCTTCAAAGGTCTTTTCATAATTACATTTTTTTCATATATCATTATTTCTCTATTTTAATACTTTGATAATTATTATTAGTTGTTTTTGCTTATTCTTGATTGTTTTTGTTTATTTTATATTAAACTTGTTTTAATTTTATAATTCTATATTAATTTAATTTTTCAATGATTTATAGTTTTAATATTATAGTTTTAATATTTTTTAAATATTCATTATTTTATTATCATCATTGTATTATAATATCATTATTATTTACATTAAAATTATCCTTACTTCATCAATATTATCATTATTAATATTATTATAATTGTTTTATTATTGTTATTAATATAATAATTATTACAATTATTACAATTATTACAATTATTACAGTTGTTATTGATATTATTAATATTATTGCTATAATTACTGATTATATTATTATAAATTTATAGATATTATCAATATTATAGTATTATTACAATTATTATTTTCATTGATATTTTTAATAAAATTAATATGGATTAATTAAATTGTATAAAATTATAGTAAAAATATAATAAAAATATAGTAAAAATTTTGACTAAATAAGATTTATATTTTCTTTTCTTAAAACAAATGAATTTTTGAATAATATATTAATTTTTAACTAAATTGTTGTTTTTAACATATTATTCTCTTATTTTTGATTAAAATACTTTATTATAAATGCTTAAATTATAATTAGCTTTATATTAACCTATATTTACTTTGACTAGGTTAATTTTCATGTAAAAACTAAGCATGACTTAACATACTACCTTAAATGCTTATGCATAATATGAATAAATTATAACTGTATTCTAGCTATTCCCTCAATTTATAGTAATTATTAATAAATTAGCTCATTTTATTCTTTATTCTTATTTTAGAAACGTTTATAAGGGATTGGTATAATATACTAATTATCCATTATACAAATTGTTAATTTGAAAAGTGAGGTCAAAATGACAATGATGATAATGAGATAATTCGAGGTGGAAAAATTTCGTTAAAGAAAAAAGCATTACTTATGGTAATGTTATCTCTGTTCTTTTTATCTATAGGGGTAACATTTGCAAGTGATGTAAATTATAATGAAAATGTTAATTTTGAAGATAAAAATATTTTAAATAACGTTAATAATGAAATATATGACGAATTAGATGCATCAAATGTATTAAATTCAGATGATCAGCTAAATTCAGATGCTAATAGTTCTGTTGATCCTAGTAATACTTCTAATGATAATCTACTAAATACTAATAATTCTAATACTTTAAGTTCAAATACTAATGTTTCTAGTGATGGTATATTAAATACTAATACTTCTAATCTTAATACTTCTAATACAACTTCTTCTAATGTGAATTCTTCTAATATCAATTCTAATAATTTAAGCTCAAATAACACTGCTAATCAACATGAATCAATAAAATCAGACACTGAAAAGAAATTTGCTGCTGGTGGGGATGAAAGACCAAGTAAACTCACCCAAAGCCAGATATTAAATGCAGCTAGTTCAGTCTATAAATATATTAAAAAATACAAAAAATTACCAAACTATGTTACTATAGCAGGATATAAATTTTCAATGCCAGAATTTTTGTATTTAATAAGTGTAACAACTTATTACAAACATGATGGTAAAAATTCTCAAGTTACTGTGAAGTATGGGATTTCAAACCCATCAAAACCAACTGGAGTTACTATTAAAGGAAAATTAGTTAAATCTCAGTATTATACATATTCAAAAAACCTTATTAAGTTTATGGAAAAGTATAATAAAGCACCTAACTATCTATCAACTAAACTAGGAAAGATGCAATATCAAACAGTAATATATCAGTTTTCAAAGCTACTTAATTGGAGTAACTCTCATAACTCTAAATTTCCAAAGTATTTATCATTAAACATAGGTAAAAAGAACTCAATAAACAAATATATTCCTAAATATTCTAGAGCTAGTTCATCATCACCAACTACAGATTCAAGTAAAGAAAAAGTTCCTTCTAGTATTTTAAACAGTAAATATAATGGAGAATCATTAACTAAATACTTAAATCCTAGTAAAAATTGTCAATCTACAAATGCAAAAATACAATCATTAGCTACAAGTATAACAAAAGGATACACTACACAATTGTCTAAAGCAAAAGCTATATTCAACTGGGTACGAGATAAAGTATCTTATAGTTTTTACTATAACACAAAAAAAGGAGCTACTGGAACACTTAGTTCTAAAAGTGGTAATTGTGTTGATAAAACACATTTACTTATTGCATTACTAAGATCTTCTGGAATAGCAGCTAGATATGCTAATGGTCAAGCTCAGTTTACTAGTGGAAACACTTATGGACATGTTTGGGCTCAAGTTCTTATTGGAGATACTTGGGTAGTTGCGGATACAACAAGTTCAAGAAATAGTTTTGGTGTTGTAAATAATTGGAAACCTAGTAGTGCTAAGATTTATGGTTACTATTCTTCAATAAGTTTCTAATTTGGATAATTTAAGTATTATTCATTGATTAAGGTTTATTCTTTGAATTAAAGATTTCCTTAATCTCATATTTTATTTTTTATTTTTTAAATTTTTCTTATTTTTTAAACTTTTTTAAATTTCTTAATTTTAATTCTTATTTTCTATTTGAAGCTTTTTCCAAAATTTGTTTTTAGTATAATAATCTTATTGTTCTTAACCATTTTATTATATCAATAAATATATATGTATAAAAATAGAATATTTAATGTAAACTAATTATTTTCAGATTTATTATCAACAAAGTCTATTAAGGATTGAAATGAGAATAGAAAAACAATATAAGAAGGTAGCTGTTGGTGGAACTTTTGATAGGTTTCATAATGGTCATAGGAAGCTGTTAGAGGAAGCTTTTTTACATGGTGAATTAGTAGTTATCGGAGTTACTTCTAATGCATTTGGGGGTAAAAAAGGAAATATTGATTCTTGTGATAAAAGAATGGGTAATTTGAATGATTTTTTATCTTCAAAGCATAATAATTTTCAAATTGCTAAATTGGATGATTCTTATGGGTCTACTATTTATGAAGATGATTTTGATGCTATTGTTGTAAGTGAAGAAACTGAGCCTACTGCCATTGAAATTAATGAAATTCGTAAAAGTAAGGGAATGAAAGCTCTTGATATTATTGTAATTAGTTTTGTTTATGCTGAAGATGGGATTCCTATTTCTTCTACTAGAATTCGCAAAGGAGAAATAGATACTAAAGGCCATTTATTAATATGACTTTTTTATTATATTTCCAATAAAATTTCATCTCTTCCTTTTTCTATTAGCTGCTTTAAACTATTATTTATTGAATTTGAAATATTAAAGATATAATTTCCTGTTAATATAACAATGACTAATATTAATCCAATTAATAATATTATTTCAACACTTCCTTGTCCTTCTTCCTCTTTATAAATCTTATTTTTTATTTTCATTAAATTCTTCTTTTTAAGTTGCATTCATAGCATTTCTAAGATCTTCAAAGTCATTGCTGGCATTTAAATTTGTTTGTGCATTTGAAAAATAGTTTTTATATATCATTAATGCAGCTATTGCTATTACAATCACTCCTCCAAACAATAATATATATTCAGCAGCTCCTTGCCCATTAGTTTCTTTTTTAAGATTTTTTAATTCAATTTTTAGAAATTCAGTTTTTGCAATATTGATTTTTTGAAGTTTTTGTTTTATATTATTTATTCTATTTTTATTTATTTTACTTTCATTTACATTATTTTCATTTGTTCTATTTTCATTTATTTTACTTTCATTTACTTTATTTTCAGTTATCTTATTTTTAAAAATTTTCATATTATTTTTTCTCCATAAGTTATTACTCTATTGTTTCTATTTTCAACTATTTAATATTAACTATTTTAAAAAAAGTATTACAAATTATTTGTTGTTATTATTAAATTCTATGATATTAAACATCATATTTATAAAGAGAAGAAACTATAAATAATATATTATAGATGAGGATTAAAATTATCATGATTATATGAAATTTATGTTACTAAATTAGAATTTTTATCTCTTATTAAAATTCCTTATTAAAATAAGTTCATTAGAATAACTTCTTAAAATAGCTTCTTAAAGATATTAAAATAAATAAAAAAGAATTTTCTTGTATGGTGATTTAATGGCAAATATAGTCAAAATATTTGGAGGATTAGTTTTAGTAGCTGCAGGGATAATTATCATTTATGAAAGCTATGTTTTTCATCTTATAGACATTTTTACTATTTTTGGTATAATTTTATTTATTATAGGAACATATTTACTAATATTATCTTTTTTTGAAAGAGGAAACGTTTCTAAATTGAAGGATTTTCAAAAAAATTTAAATAATGAATCTAAAGGATTAAAATTAGATGGAAATCTTAAAAATAAGAATAATATTAAGAGTAAGAATAACTCTCTTAATAAAAATATTAAAAAAACTGGTTTATCTGATAGTTTAGGGAATAGCTTAACTAATAATAAATTGGGATCTATTGATACTAATAAAATAAAAGATAAAGTTAAAAACACTTCAAAAAGGAAAAATTCAAAATCTGTATTAAAACCAATAAATCCTAAATCAAACGAAAATAACAAAAAGTTAAGATTTACTCCTAACTATGAAAAACCCATGAAAGTAACTAGAAGACCACAAAAAAAGAACAAAAAAGTTTTAATGAACGATAAAAATAATCATATACAACCTGATAATGAAAATTTGAATACTGATGGGATGAAAAAATCTGATGCAATTGTAAAGGCACTTGCAAGTGATGATTTTATAAGACCTGTTCATAATGAATCAAGTTATACTAATTTAGATGATAATATTAATAATGATAATATTAATAAAATTAAGGATAATATTAATGAAATTGAGGATAATTTTAATATAAATGATAATGATATTAATAAAATTCCTTTTGAAGATGATAAAAATTCTTCCAAATTTTTAAGAAGTTATGTTATTTGTTCTAAGGGAGCCATGAATTCTAAAGATGCATTCGAGGAATTAGCTAAACATGCTAAAAAAGAAATTTCCTTAAAAATAGATTCCATAAATGATATTGATGATGATAAATTTTTATCAAAACTTTCATCTTTAGATGTAAGAATCATAATTAAGGAATTTGATATTAAGAATATGTCTCATGTTCTTTTAATTACTTCTCTTCTTGAACAAGGAGTTGAAATAAAGACTTTACCTTCAATAGATACAATTAACTTAGTAGCTGATGAATCAAATGCATTAATTATTTATAATAATGATTCTAAAAATGATTTAGATGTTGGTGCTGTTTACAATGACTTAAAATCTATTTCTAATATTAAATCAATGTTTGATAAATCATGGAAGATAGCTGATGATTTAAAAATATAACTAGGTTAATATTTATTATAGAATAATATTATAGATACATATTTATTATAGATTGATATTTATTATACTTTATATTTTTATATTTTATATGCTAATATTTATTATAGGTTGATAGTTATTAGCTAATATTTAGAAATAAGGTATTTTATTATAAGAAGTGGTGAAATGGTAGAAATTACTTGGTTAGGGCACTCTGCCTTTGAAATAATCTCAGATAAAGGACTTAAGATTTTAATAGATCCTTTTATAAGCAATAATCCTTCATGTAATATTCCTGTTGAGGAAATTGAAGCAGATTTAATTTTGGTAACTCATGGACATGCTGATCATTTTGGAGATGCTATGGAAATAGCTAATAGAACTGGTGCAAAGATTATTGGAAACCATGAGGTTTCTTTATTTTTATCAAAGCAAGGATTAGAGTCTGTGGGAATGAATATGGGTGGATCAATTTATATACAAGATATAAAAATTACTATGCTTGATGCAAAACATTCTTCAACTTTAGATTTCTTAGAAGAAATCATTCCTGGTGGATGCCCAACTAGTTTTCTTATAACTTCTGAAGAAGGAACTAAAATATTTCATGCTGGAGATACTGGTCTATTTGGTGATATGGAAAAGGTGATTGGAGATATTTACAAACCAGATATCGCTTTATTGCCAATTGGGGATAAATTCACTATGGGTCCATTTGAAGCATCTATAGCTACAAAATGGATTTCTCCTAATGTAGTTATTCCAATGCATTATAATACTTTCCCAATAATTGAACAAAATACAGCTATATTTTCTAATTTTGTGATGCAAATGACTCCTGAAATACAAGTTGTTATTCTAAATCCAGGAGAAACTTTTAAATCTCAAAAAATATAGTTTATTATATAAGTATTACATGTTATAAATTGCATAATAATATAATCTTAATAATGGAGTTTTCAATTGTATTAATAATTAGGATAATAATTACTATAATAATAATTAAATATAATACTAATAATTATAATACTAATATTTATAATACTAATAATTATAATATTAACAATTATTTTAGTAATAATTATTTTTGAATAATATTTAAAATAATATTAATATAACATATTCGATATAAAACATACTTTATAAACATATTTGATATAAATATATTTAATATAAATATTAATATAATCATTAGAGTTTTTAATTCATTATTTATTCTGAGTGATAAAATGGGTTTATTTGATTTTATAAAAAATTTATTTAAAAGAAATAAAAAAGTCAGTATAGGACTTTATGGACATCCCAATTCTGGTAAAACAACTTTAGCTAATCAAATAGCTAAAGATTGGATGGGAAAAGATATTGGTTCAGCTTCTAATATTCCACATGAAACTAGGACTGTTTTAAAACAAGAAAAAGTAGTAATTAAAGATGGGGAAAATGAATTAGATTTTGATATTATTGATACTCCTGGGATAGCTACTAAAATTGATTATCAAAACTTTTTAGAGTTTGGATTAGAAGAGGATGAGGCGAAAAACAGAGCTAAAGAAGCAACTAAGGGAATTATTGAAGCAATTAAATGGTTAGATGATGTTACAGGGGTTCTTCTTGTTGTTGATGCTACTTCTGATCCCCTAACACAAACTAATATAACTATAATTGGTAATTTAGAAGCAAGGAATATCCCTTTCATTGTGGTAGCTAATAAAATTGATATTGAAAATTCTAATCCTGATAAAATAGTTTCAGTTTTCCCACAGCACACTGTTGTTCCTATTTCTGCTTTGAATGGCGAAAAAATAGAAGAACTTTATAAAGCAATGTTTGATAAGTTTAATTAGGAGAGTGTATAAAATGGAAGGACTAAAAATGGATTTCATATCCTCCGAAGCTCTTGAAAATGTCACAAGCATGGAAAAAATTTACATGATTATTGATAAGGTTAAGAATGGCGCTGTTGTTGTTATGGAAGGTGGACTAACTCCTTCAGAAAGAGCAGAGCTTATTGAAACTACTATGAGAGAAATTGATATTGAAAATTTTGTTGGTATTGATGTCCATACATTAGAAAAAGATTCTGCTTCATTTTTTGGTTTATCAAAGAAGAGAACTGTTGTTATTACAATTATTGGCCCTGCTAATGTTATGAAAACGGTTAAAAAACAATCTAATCTTTTATCTATGGTTGCTGATCTTAATAATTAAATTTTTATCAATATAATATCTTTATAATATCCTTTATATTATTTTTATATAATTTTTATAGGATTTATCTGTTTTATTATTAGTATTAAGTTTAATTTATTAAGTTGATTATTTTTTTATTATTTATTTTTTTATTAATGGTGATTTATTTGAATATATGTAGTAAGTGTGGAACAGAATTAGAAGGTGATGATTTATTAGAGGGATGTCCGAATTGTGGGAGTAAACTTTTCAAATTTGTTAATACTAAGGCTATTGAAGAGAAAAAACGTAGAGAGAAAGAAGAAAAAGAAAATCCATCATCTGAAGATCTATCCTCTGAAGAAAAATTAAGTATTAATAAAAATTCTGTTGAGAGCATAAAAGTAGAAGATAAAGGTGTTTATGAAGTAAATCTTCAACATATTTTAGAAGGAGAAACTGATGTTTATTCTGATAAAGAAGGAAATTATGCTATAAATATAAACTCTCTTTTAAAAAAAAGTAGAAAGGAAGATAAAAAGGATTAGCTCTTCTATTTTTAATAATTTTACTATTTTTCAATTTTTAATAATTTTAACTTTGTTTTTTTGGACTATTAAAAAGATTATTTCCATGAGAATCCATAGCTACGATAAGAGGTCCAAAATTTTCAACTTCTAATTCCCAAATGGCTTCTGGCATTCCTAAATCAAGCCAATGAACATTATCTATATTTTTTATTGAATCAACATAAAGAGCAGCACAACCTCCAACTGCAACAAGATAAATTGCACCTTCATTTTCTAAAGCCTCTTTAACAGTATTGTCCATTCCTCCTTTTCCAATTATAACTTTTGATCCCATTTCGATTACTTCTTTTTCATAAGGATTCATTCTCATACTTGTTGTTGGTCCAATAGCTACTATCTCAAATCCAGATGTTTCATCTCCTGTAATGATTGGTCCAGCATGGAATATGGCAGATCCTTCAATATCACAAGGTATTTTATCTTTTCCTTCTTCTATCATTCTTTTATGAGCTTGATCTCGAGCTGTAATGATTTTTCCGCTAATAGTAACAATATCTCCAGCTTTTAAATTTTTTATATCATTGAAACTCACAGGAGCAATTAATTTTTTCAAAAAACCACCTAAAAATTTATTAAAAATATTTTTCCAAATGCTTTATTAATATAATTATATTCTAAAATTATATTTTTCATTGTTTAATCTTGATTTATAATTAGATTTCAAATTAAGATTCTATTTAAATTCTTATCTACTTAATTTTCAATAATTAATTTATATTTTAATTATCCACTCATATTTTCTTTATTATTTATTATATATTAATTTTTATATTGAAATTAGATAATATATTTAATAACTATAATATCTAAATATTAATATCTAAATATTAATATAATTTTAGAATATAATTATATTATAAAAATACATTTTTTGTAAAACTATATTTTTAATAATAATTATTCAATAAACAGTATTAAATTTATTTAAGATATTATCTAATTTAAGATTTATTCAATATTTTATTTAATTTATTCAATATTACAAATAAAAATCATTATATAAATAAGATTGATTTTTAATTATATTATATGGTTATTTTTAAATAAAATTATTATATATTATTATATTAATATTAATAATCAAAACAATATTATATTAAAATAATTTTATATCATAATAAGTTATATTAGATAGATTATATTAGAATAATATTATATTAGATAGATTTATATTAGAATAGGTTAATTTGAATAAATTGATTAGTATTAATTAGAAAAATATTAGAAAACTAAATATTTAGCATTGTCTATAAATTGTTTTTATTTGAAGCAGAGTTAGGTGTTAATTAATGTCAAGTATGAGTAATGTAGCAGGTTTATCAAAATATATTAGAACATTCCCTAGCACTAAAATATCAATCTTTTCCATGATATTTATTAGTTTTATATCTGGAGTATTGATTTTTTTTATTGATCCTTCTATGAATTTAACTGTTCTTGAAAAAATATTTTATGGTGGTGCATTTGGCTTTGGAGCTTTTGGTATTAGTTCTATTATTGGGGGAGCTTTAAGTCAACAGCTAATAACTTCAATGAAAGGTATTAATTTAAAAACAAAACATTCAATGCTTTTAGCTCTTATGTCTATGGTTTTAGTAGTTTTAATTGCTATTATAGGAACTATAATATCTTCAATATTTAATATAGAACTATTAACTAACGCTGTTTTGTTTGGTTGTGTCCTTGTTTTTGCTTTTTTAATTTTTGTTTTTTGGAGTACCTCATCTATAGGACTCTTTAAATCAGCAATTGTAGCTTGTTTACAGCCTTTATTAATCTTAGCTATGTTGGTTGTAGTGCTTTTTCTTGGAAGTGCAGATAAAGTATTTGAGTTTGGATTTTTATCATTATTTGTAAAGGTTATTGTTGCTAATATAATCTTTTTACTAGCTATATACTCATTTGTAGCAGTAATTGAGTCTCCTATGAGAAAAAATTTAGGTATTGGTCTTTTAGATTTTGTTAGTCTATTTATATCTCATCTTAGTGATGGTAGTGGTTCTCTTGAAAAGATATTTGAAGATATTGGAGAACCAATTGATACATTGGTTGGTATTGTTAGTTTTAGAAGAAAGATTAAAAATCCTCCTGATAAAAACGAATCTGTTGAAGAAATTAACTACTCAGAAACTAATATAAAATCTCTTTTTATTAGTCCTTGTGTTCATCCAGGTCCTATTGGAAGTATTGGTGGTTCTAATATGCCTACAATCCTTGCAGATAGATTTGAAAATTTTACTATGGTTGCTCATGGCCCTTCTACTCATGATTTCAACCCTGTTTCTCAAAAAGAGATTAATAAAATTGAAGATACGGTTAAAAATGCTTTAAAAGATATTAATTATGGCGATAAGGCTAGTAAATTTTTAAGGTATTGTGAAGTAAATGCTAAGGTTGGAATTCAATTTTTTAATGATAGTATGGTTATGTTAAGTACCTTTGCTCCTTTTGGTAGTGATGATATTGAGTTTGGCGTAGGTTTATCTATGATGAGTCAAAGTAAGAAACATTGTAATGTTAAAAACAGTGTTATAGTAGATTGTCATAATTCTTTTAATGAAGAAAAAGGCAGAGTACTTCCAGGAAATCCTGAAGTATTTCACCTTTTAGATGCTATTGATAAAATTAAATGTCATTCTACTGAAAAAGGGATTAAAATAGGCTGTGCAGAGGATTTAATGGAAGACTTAGATAAAAACAATGGTGTTGGTGAGAGTGGTCTTAAATTAATGGTTATAGAAGCTCAAGACCAAAAAATGGCTTATATTCTTTTAGATTCAAACAATATGGAGATAGGTTTTAGAGAAGAAATCATTAAAGCTATTAAATCTGATGATGAATTGCCTATAGATGAAGTTGAGGTTATGACAACAGATACTCATTTCGTAAATACTTTATCTAATGGATATAACCCAGTAGGTCTTACTAAAAGAGAAGAAATAATTAATTACATTAAAACTAGTATTAAAGATGCTATTAATGATTTAGAACCTGTGGAAGTGGGTTGTTCTGTTGAAAGAATTGTTGGGCTTAATACCTTTGGACCTAATAACTCTATAGAATTAGTTTCAACAATTAGTTCGATTGTAGCTGTTAGTAAAATAATGGCTCCTATTATATTTATCTTAGCAATATTGTTTGTCTTTGTATGGATTTTTTATTTGCCAGGAATATAAGTTCAAAATATAAAAACTTTAATTTTATTATAAAAAAGTATAAAAATAATATAAAAAATAATAATATAAAATTTAAAAGTTAATAATAAAAAAAAATGAATTTAAGAAAATTCAAATAATTATTTGGAAATTTAATTAATAATTAGATTAATTAATATTTGGAAAAATAAATAATATTTAGAAGAATTTAAGTAATTTAATAAAAAATAATTTTAGAAAATTACGGGTGCATAATTTATTATAAGAGTCCAAACTACAAACCATGCAAATGCAAATGGAACAATTCCATCCCATAACCATTTTGTGAATCCTTCTTGTTTTCCAAATAATCTATCGCATAGTTGACCCATTGCATAAAGTACAATAATTCCAATTACACCTGCTATAAGGTCGTTTTGACCAATTCCTGGTACCATTCCTAAACTTATTAAGGAAGTTATGTAACCTGTAATTATAGCAGCTACAATATGTATTGAGGTGATTTTAACACCAGTATCTATCTCCATTAAGTTTCCTCCATAAATAAAGATTATAATAAGTTAAATTTATTATTAAATAAAGTATTATCATCAATAAGTTATTATCAATTTAATATTTATTAATTTAATATATTTAGTATTTAATATATTTAGTGGTTTAATTATTTTATTGATTTATTTTATAAATTAATTAATATATGATTATCATATATTAAATATGTAGCTTATAAATATAACTGTGTTTTAAAAGATTTCTTAAAAACTCATCAAGATTAATATAATTTACTTATTTTTTTACTTTGTTTAAAAAAACTAAATTTAATTATTTTATTAGAAATTTATTTTTAATAATTACTTTATTGAAGTCTTTTATTAATAAGTATTTTATTAGAAATATATTAACTGATAATTATTTTTTTATTAATATAAATTGACAACATTAATTTATTTGATTACTTAAATTAGTATATAACTAATTTATTATATATTTATAATTTATAAAATTTAAAATATCATGATTAACTTTATAATATGAATTAAAAGGGTTTTACCAATGAAAACAATGTCAAATGTGGATATTAATGCTATATGTTATGAATTAAATGAAATTTTAGAAGGTGCAAGAGTAGATAAATCCTTTCAACCTACTAAAGATACTGTTATTATGAGATTTCATGTAAGAGGTACTGGAAGAGTTGATGTTGTATTTCAAGCAGGTGTAAGGATTCATACTACTAGATATCCTTTAGATAATCCAAAAATCCCTCCTTCATTCCCAATGGTTCTTAGAAAACACTTGAAAGGAGCTAATATTGTTTCTATTAAACAGCATAATTTTGATCGTGTTGTTGAAATAAAAATCAAAAAAGAAAAAACTTACACTCTTGTGATTGAGTTGTTTTCTAAAGGTAATATAATCCTTTTAGATGAAGCGGGTAATATTGTTATTCCTTTGAAAAGAAAGCAATGGAGTGATAGAGATATTAGTTCTAAAAAAGAATATAAATATCCTCCAAAAAGAGGTATAAATCCTCTTGAACTTCAAAAAAAGGATTTAATCCAATTATTTAATGATTCTAATACAGATTTAATAAGAACATTAGCTCGAAGTGGTTTAGGAGGAGTATATTCTGAAGAAATTGTTTTAAGATCAGGTATAGATAAAAAGACTATATCTTCTAATTTAGGAGATGAAGAAATTAATAAGATTTATGAAACAATTTTAGATATATTTAATCCTTTAAAAAATCATAAGATTAATCCAAACATTGTTATAAGAAATGATAATGTTTCAGATAGCTCTAAAGATTTAAATAAAATAAATAAACCAAAAGAAGATGTTTTACCTTTAAATCTTCAACTTTATGAAGATAATAATGAATATAAAAGAGAATATTTTGACACTTTCAATGAAGCTGCTGATGAATTTTTTTCAAAAAGAATCAAAGATGAAATTAAAGGTGTTCAAGAAGATATATGGGATAAAAAAGTTGGAAAATATGAAAAAAGGCTTAAAATACAAAATGAAACATTAAATGGATTTAAAAATACTATAAAAGTTTCTAAACAAAAGGGGGATCTTTTATATGCAAATTATTCTCAAATTGAAAATCTTTTAAATGTTATTCAAAATGCAAGATCTAAAGAATATCCTTGGAAACAGATATCTAAAACATTAAAGGATGCTAAAAAATCGGGGATGGATGAAGCTCAGATTGTAGATTCTATGGATAAGTTAGGTAATTTAGTTCTCGATATTGATGGTGAAAAAATTTCTATTGATTCTAAGATTCCTATTCCTGAAAATGCTGAAATGTATTATGAAAAAGCTAAAAAAGCTAAAAGAAAGATTGAAGGTGCTTTAATAGCTATTGAAAATACTGAAAAGCAACTAAAAAAAATGGAGGATAAGAGAGATATAGCTATGGATAATATTATGGTTCCACAAAAGAGAGTTAAAAAGGAGCTTACTTGGTATGAAAAATTGAGATGGTTTGTTACTTCTGACAATTTTCTTGTTATTGGTGGTCGTGATGCAAATACTAATGAGGCGGTTGTTAAGAAATACTTAGATAATAATGATATATATCTTCATTCTGATATACATGGAGCATCTTCAGTAGTAATAAAAACTGAAGGTAATAAAGTAAATGACAATACCCTTAAAGAATCTGCAATTTTCGCAGCTTCATTTTCAAGTGCATGGTCAAAAAATTATGGAACTCAGGATGTATATTGGGTTAATCCGGATCAAGTTTCAAAAACTCCAGAGTCTGGTGAGTTTGTAGCTAAAGGTTCATTTATAATTCGAGGAAATAGGAATCATATTCGTGGATTGAATTTAAAAATTGCAGTAGGTATTGTTGATTATGAAGGAAAAAGAATCATGGCAGGTCCAGTTGATGCAGTGAGTTCTCATACAGATAATTATGTTATTATAAAACCCGGCTATACAAAAAAAGAGGCTATAGCTAAAAAAATTTTGCATAAGATTAATGAAGATAACATAATCAGTTTAGATGATGTTGTGAGAGTTTTACCATCTGGTAAATGTGATATTGTTGATTCCTAGATAATTTATCACTATACTTATTTTTATTAATATCTTTTATTATATTATTTTATTCTATCATTTTATTATTACCTTTTATTATCCTTTTATTATCATTTTATTATCATTTTATTATTACCTTTTATTATCATTTTATTCCATCATTATATTATTATCATTTTATTAATAACATGATTTTATTTATATTTTATATATAATTAAATACAAATTATTACATAGTTACTTATATTTTTAATAAGCTACTATAAAAATAAGTTTATATAAAAATAAATTATTACATAAAATAAACTATTACATAAAATAAATTATTATGAAATATTATAATTTACATAATAATTCATAATAATTATATTAATAAATATACATAATAATTATATAATAATTGCATTTATGGGGTGTAATTATATCAAAAAAGAACGATGATGATGGTATATATAAGGGTAAAAAAGGAAGTAGAAGTGTCCTTCCTGGTTTATTGGTAATAATTGTTATATTGGTTGTAGGAATTACTTCTTTATCTATATTAGCGCCAGATGTATTTGAGCCAATTACTGAAACGTTTTCAAACAATAGTAATGATAATTCAACTACATCGAAAAATATAACTGCTGAAAATAATTCAACTACTAAAAATAATTCTGATATAAAAATTGAACCAAAAGAAGGTTATTCTAAAATAACTATCAACGGACTTCAAGGTTTTATTAAATCAGATTATGATGATTTTGTCATTATTAATAATAAAACAGAATATGATAGTATTGAAGGCTATTTGAATTTAACAGCTAATAAATCAGTCGATTTTGTGGATTATGATAACTTTTCACAACTTTTTGCAAGAAATAGTTCATTTTCTATTGTTGTAACTAATGATTCTAATGTTGAAAATCCTTTAAACCGTATCAATTATGAGTATGCTAATGATAATGTTGTTAATGATACAAATATAATGTTACTTGGTAAAAATCTAAGAATAGTTCAGTATGATAATTATTCTACTCAGAATTTCACTGGTCAGATGATATGGTCTTATTTTACTATCAATGATAAAGATGTTGCTATTGGGTGGAAAGGAGATAATTTAGATATTTATGTAATTGAAAGTTTTATTAAGTTAAATTGAAAATTTCTATTTCTTATTTCATAAGTAAGATATTAATTTAAAAGAAATTTATTTAAGAATTATAGAAAAATATACTTAAAAAAATTTTTATAAATATATTTATAAAAATTATTAATATTATTAATATATTCATAAAAGTATAAATGCATTTATTAAAAGTTTTTTATTTAATTAATATCTTTCTTTATTTGTCATTAATTATCATTTAATATTGTTTCACTTAATGTTTAATTCTAATATTATTTTATTCAAAAAAAACTTGTATCAAAAATATTTCATAGTATTAAAAGGTTTTTATAAAAAATTTCTATAAACATTTATATACTATTATAAGATTAAATAATACTACTTTATTAATTTAATTTAAAATTTAGATAGCTTAAATTTAATGTTGAATATAAGTTTTATATTTTATATTAAATGTAAATATTCTAAGCTTGAAATAAATTTTAGAATATAAAAAAATACAAAACAAAAGATCGAATTTAAAATCTAATAGTTTAAAATCTAATAGTTTAAAATTTAATACTTTAAGATTTATAGATTATGATATAATATTGAATATGATATATTATTTATTATATTATTATAATAAAATATATTATTTATAATATATTTCTAGATTAGAATAAGGGTGATATTATGGCTGATATTACAGAAGCTGCAGAAAAAAAATTGAAATCAAGAATCCGAAAATTTAAAAAGGTTGCAAAAGATGAAAATGAAAAAGAAAAGTTTTTCGATCAATTGGGAGCATCCGTAGAAATATTTTTACCTACAAAAGATCCAGAGAAACAAGGAGATAGTATAATATTTTATACTACTGCTGAAGGTAAAATAATCGATGCAGAATATTCTTATAATGAAGGAGAAGAGAATTTCACTTCTTTACCTATTCTTGACAAAGATTTAAATGTTCTAACTGAAATATTCAAAGCTAATTTTAAGTTAGATTAATATTTTTATTAATATTTCTAATTTAAATTAGATATAACATCTTATAAATCTTTAAAAAAATTATTTAATATTATTTTTAAAATATTATTTTTAATCTTTAATTATATTTCTTTTTTTACTTAATATTGATTCTATATTTTTTATTTTTACTTTTTGAAAGGAATAATTTGGCATGACCCTTTAATTATTTATTATTTTATTTATTATTTTAATATTTTATTAATTATTTTAGTATTTTTGTAAAAAATATATATAATATGTTAAATAAATATATTATTAGAAAAAAAATATGTAATAATTCTGTTGATTGCTTATGAGAAAATTTGAGAAATTAGCTTCCCTAAATCGATATATGCCTCTTAGAAAGAAGGGTGCTGAAGATAGTAATATTGGACTTCTAGTTGATGGTCCAAATATACTTAGAAAAGAATTTGATTTAGATTTAAAAGTTATAAAAAATTTGTTAGATGTTTCTGGTGATTTGAGAATAGCTAAAGTTCTTTTTAATCAATACGCCTCAGATAAGCTTATCGAGGCTGTTGTAAATCAAGGATTTACTCCTTTAGTCGTTGCTGGGGATACTGATGTTCATATGGCTGTTGAAGCTATGGAATTAATTTATAATCCTAACATCGATATAATAGCATTAATGACTAGGGATGCAGACTTCCTACCTATTATAAATAAAGCTAAAGAGAATGGTAAAGAGACTATAGTTATTGGGGTTGATTATGGTTTTTCAATTGCTTTAAAAAATTCTTGTGATAAATGTATTATTCTTTCAACAGAAGGAGAGGTTTTAGAAAGCTAATCTAAAGAATGTTTGAATGAGTTGATAATATCATTTGAATATTTTGACTTTTAATTTTTCAAATTTCTAAAAAGAGTTTAAAAATAGTTTAAAATAGAGTCTAAAAAAGGTCTATAAAAAAGATTTTATAAATTTTATTAGTTATTTTTGCAAAATATGTTTAAAACTTCTATAAAGCTTATTTCAAGCTATTTAAACTTTATTTTAAATAAACTAAAAATTTTATATTTCAATATCTTTTTATTAGAATTTTTAATTATTTTTATTTTATAATTTATTATTATTTTGTTATTATTTAGTTAATAATGTTGTTTGGTTAATATTATTTAGTTAGTATTATTGTTTGATTAATATTGTTATTTGGTTATTATTATTATTATTATTATTTTGTTATTGTTATTTTGTTAATATTATTATTTGGTGATTATATGTTAATTAAAAATTCATTAGATGAGATGAAGAAAAGGGAGATTTCTCTTAAAGTGATTAAATCAATAATTGATAAAAAGGGTAAAAACTCATTATGTGATTTAACTGGTTTGTCTGGAGGATTTTTAGCTAAACAAAATGATTTAAATCTTTTAGAAACATATATTGGTCCTGCAATTTTCGAAGAAGAATTACAAATTGTTGGTAAAGAACACCTTGGTGGTGAAAAAATATTTGCAGCCAATAGAACTAGTTCTGGAATTTTAGCTACTATATTGGCTATTGTTAAGAAAAATACCAGTGTAATACATTTTTTACCAGAATTTCCTTCTCACCCATCTATTCCTCGTAGTTGTAAACTTGTAGGTGCTAAATATTTAGAATTTGATAATGTGGATGATTTTAAAAATAATTTTTTAGAAGATACTTCTTTAGTTATAATTACAGGATCAACTATGGATCATAAAATATTAGAAATAGATGATTTTAAAGATATTATAGGTATTGCTAAGAATAATAATATTCCTGTATTGGTTGATGATGCTTCTGGTGCTAGGCTTAGAACAGCTATCTATTTTCAAGATAAAGCCACTGATTTAGGGGCTGATTTAGTTGTTACAAGTACAGATAAACTTATGATGGGTCCTAGAGGAGGTTTAATGGCTGGAAAATCTGAATTAATAGATAAAATAAAGACTAAAGCTCATCAATTTGGATTAGAAGCTCAACCTCCAAGTATTTTGGCTATGGTTAAAGGTCTTGAAGAATATGATGAAAATAATCTGAGAAAATCTTTATCTAAAAAGGAAAAATTAGTCATTTTGGTTGATAGTAGTTTTTCTATGTTTGAGGAAACTCCCACTGGAATTATGGTTTCTGAAAAATCTCTTGAAAAAGAAGTACTACTTAATAATGAAATAAATCCAAATATTTCATCTAAGGATCTATGTTTTTTATGGGCTATGATTCTTCTAAAAGAGGAGAATATAATTACAATTCCTGCAGTTTCTATGCCTGGAGCTTCACCAACAATTAGATTTGACTTAGCAGCTAATGATGCTAAAAATTTAGATATAAATCTCCTTTTTGATAAAATAAACAGTTCTTTCAAGACTTTATTAACTGCCTCTAAAGATGAAAGTTTGGCTAGAAAAGTTTTATTTAATATAGAATAGTTATGGAATAATTTGAAGTATATAGAATTAAAGTATAATAGATAATAGTTAAATAAAAAAAATAAACCATTATTTAATAAATAATAATTAATAAAAAAATAACAATTAAAAATTATAAAATAAATTATAAAATAAATTATAATAAATAAAAAAATTAAGTAATGTTATGAGATTAAAATATGTTAATTTTCTTTAAGTGTGCATTCTCCAGAGATTACTTTTTTTAGCTCTCCATTGTTTAGTTCAAGTATTAAAGCCCCTTGATTATTAATCCCTACTGCAGTTCCTTTTAATACTTTTCCTAATGGCTGTTTTATCTCAACATAACTTCCAATTGTTTGTGACATTTTTCTCCAGTCATATAGTATCTCATCAAACTGTTCAAGTTTAAATAAGTCATATATTTCTTCAAACTCATTAAGGAAGTTTGAAACAGTTTCAGATTCACTTATTTCTATTTTTGCTTCAACACTTAGAGAAGTTGCTCTTTTTTTAACATCTTCAGTTAAAACATCAACATTTAAGTTTGTGTCAATACCTACTCCTACAATAACATATTCTACTGTATTAAATTTAGCATTTGCTTCTGTAAGGATTCCACAGACTTTTTTATTATTTATAAGTATATCGTTTGGCCATTTTATTCTAGCATCAATGTTCATTCCTCTGAGAGTTCTAGCTACAGCAACTCCAGTAGCTAAAGTTATAAGTGGTGCTTTTGAAGGGTCAATATCTGGTTTAAGTATTATGGAAAGCCAAATTCCTCCACTTGGTGATTCCCATTTTTTACCTCTTCTTCCTTTTCCTTTAGTTTGAGTTTCAGATATAATTACAGTACCTTCAGGAGATCCTTGTTTAGCTAAGAATTTAGCTACACTATTTGTAGATTCAACCTCATTAAAACTATAAATTTTTTTTCCTATATACTCAGTAGTTAATCCTTTTTTAATCATTCCACTAGGTATATACTCTATTTCCTGACTTCCAATTTCTCTTAAAAATTCTGCAATTTCTGCTTCATCAATTCTAAGAATTTTTTCAGCGGATTCTTTTGATATTTTCTCTTTATTCTTTGATAAAAGTTCTTGCATACTTTTTTTCATAAGATCACGCAGTAGAGATATTATAATTTTTAATTTATTTTATAATTTATTTTATAATTTTTAATTGTTGTTTTTATTAATTGTTATTTTTTTATTAATTATTATTTATTAAATAATGGTTTATTTTTTTTATTTAACTATTATTTCTTATTTTTAATCCATTTCTTATTTTATTTTTATTTTAATTATAATATTCTAATTATAGATGCTCTAATTGTGAATATTTTAATTATAAATATTATTATTTATTATTAAATCACAGGTTTTAAAACTATTTTTTAATTTGTTGATTTTTAGCTGTATTTAAGTAAGATCCTACAGCCGCAGAAATAGCAGCTACTTTTTTACCAGGCATAAATGTAGATCTCATACGATTTATTCTTTCAGTTTCTTCTTCCATTATCTCTCTTATATCATCATCAATTCCTTTTCTATAATCATCAACAAAATGAGTGTGAAGATCACCAGATAAAAAATGATTATTTCTCATTATTGCTTTATGAAAAGGAATAGTTGTTTTAACACCAAGAATAATATACTCACTCAAAGCTCTTTTCATTCTAGCTATAGCTTCATTTCTATTGCTTCCCCAAGTAATTAATTTTGATATCATTGAGTCATAAAAGGTTGGAATTGAATAATTCATATAAACTCCACTATCAAGTCGAACTCCTGGACCTCCTGGAGATCTATATCCTGTAATTTTCCCAGGATTTGGTGCAAAATCTGCCAATGGATTTTCTGCATTTATCCTACATTCAACTGCATGTCCATTAACTTTCACATCTTTTTGAGAGTAGCTTAATTCTTTTCCTGAGGCTATTTTCAATTGTTCTTTAACAAGGTCTATATTGGTAATTATTTCTGTAATTGGATGTTCTACTTGTATTCTAGTATTCATTTCTAGGAAATAATATTCTCCTCCACTGTATAAAAATTCCACTGTTCCTGCACTAGTATAATTAATATATTCTGCAGCTTTTATTGCACTTTCACCCATTTTTTCTCTCAATTCTTCGGTCATAATTGGGGAAGGTGCTTCTTCAATTAATTTTTGATGTCTTCGTTGAATAGAACATTCTCTGTCAGCTACATGAATTGTGTTTCCATGGTCATCAGCTAAAATCTGAAATTCAATATGTCTTGGTTTTTCAATATATTTTTCAATAAATACTGTTGAGTCTCCAAAGTTTGTTGAAGCTACTGATTGTGTGGATTCAATTGCACGTACTAATTCATCTTCTTCATAAACGGTACGCATACCAATCCCTCCACCTCCTGCTGATGCTTTAACAATAACTGGATAACCAATAGATTCTGCAATTTTTACAGCTTCATCAATATCAGTTACTCCATTTTCTGTTCCTCCAATAACAGGAACTCCTGCCTTTTTCATCAATTTTTTAGAGGTGATTTTATCTCCCATAGATTCAATGACTTTTCCACTTGGTCCAATAAGTGTTATTCCATTTTTTTCGCATTGTTTTCCAAGTTCTGAGTTTTCAGCTAAGAAACCATAACCTGGGTGAATAGCTTCTGCCCCTGATTCAATAGCTATATCCATTATTTTATCAATGTTAAGGTAGCTCTTTGAAGGAGAGGGATTACCTAATGCATATCTTTCATCTGCATAATTAGTATAAAGAGATGTTTTATCAGCATCAGAGTAAATCGCTACGCTTTTAACATCTAATTCACGACAAGCTCTCATTATTCTTATAGCTATTTCTCCTCTATTGGCAATTAATACTTTATCAAACATTTAGAGCCTCTTTTAGTTTTTGATTAACATATAATTCTTTAATTATTATTTAATTCGTTAAATATATAATTTTTAATTTTAGTTTATTTCAGTTTTCTATAGATTCTAAGTTTCTATAGATTTTAATAAATTATTTAAACATTTTATATCTATTTAAACAATTTATACTTGAGTAATATGATAATAAATTATGATAGTTATAGATAAATTATAATAATAATTATAAATAGACTATAATAGTTATAAATAGATTATAATAATTATAAATAGAATATTGATAATTAATATAGATTATAATAAACATATATATTATTAATATATTATAAATAATTTTTTAAAATTTTTTAGTATAATATTATGAGTTATCTAATAATAAGAATCAGTTAATTAAATAGAATTAACTAATTAGAATTAATTAATATATAAAGAAAATCAATATAATAAATTTAATATAAGAAAGCTAATTATAAGAAAGTTAATATAAAGTTAATATAAGAAAGTTAATATAAAAAGAATCAATTAGTATTGAATTATTGTTAATATAAGGTCAAATATGAAAATCACAAAAAAAAGGCATTTAGAAATAGCTATTGAAAATATTCCAAGATTCGAATCTCCTAAAATTGATTTTGAACAGTATCCTACTTCTGCTTCAATTGCTGCTGATCTTTTATGGAATGCAAGAAGTTTAGGTGACATTTCTAATAAATCAATTCTTGATTTAGGTTGTGGAACTGGTGTATTTGCTATTTCTTCAATGCTTCTTAATGCTAACTGTGCAACAGGAGTTGATATTGATTCTTCTGCTATAAAAATTGCACGAAATACTGTTAATGATATGAATATTTCCAATATTAATTTTATCGTTGATGATGTTTATAATTTACATAAAAACGATGATTTTAACTTTAAATTTGACACAGTTATTACAAATCCTCCTTTTGGAGCTCAATCTAGAGGTAAAAGAGGTGTTGATAGAATTTTCATGGAATTAGCTATGGGCTTTGCAGATGTTGCTTATTCATTCCATATAGCAGAAACTTGGGATTTTGTAGTTAATTATTACGAAAATTTAGGAGGAAAAATAACTCACGAATTTTTTTATAAGTTTCCATTATTAAATACCTATGAATTTCACACTCAGGAAAGTAGAGATATTGATGTGATTGTTTTTCGAATTGTTAATTCTTCTTAATTCTTTTTAATTCTTTTTGTTTTTAATTTTGTTTTTAATTCCAAATTTTTATTATATGATTTATTGTAAATATTAGCAAAGTTTAAATACTTATTTAACTAAAATTTAATAATATATATTCAATTGAATATATCAAGATTATTAAGAAAATATAAAGAAATTTGTAGCTGGTATTTAGTTAACCCTGATATATTAATATACAAATAATATACCAGTTTTAATTATATATCATTTTAAAATCATTTTGATTATATAATTAAAATTAATAATTAAACTTAATAATTAAACTTAATATTAAATCTAATCATTAAATGATTAAAAGCTAAAAAGTTTAATTATAGCTTAATCATTTTTTAATTACCAATAAGTTTATTAAAAGTTAATAAATTAGGATGCTAATGTAATAATTCTCTGGCTACCAGTATTATAATTGATATAATATTGAGTTGTAATTTACTTAGTGATAGCTATGTCATTTTAATGACAAGCTTTATATATAGATGAAGATAAATATCTATAAATGCATAAAAAACAGGTTTCTATATTCATTCCAGATTCATTCTTAAGTGAGACATCTGATTTAAAAATTAAAACTTCTAAAATTGGAGTTATAGGTAGGGCTTTAGCTTTATTTAAAATTGATCAGATTGTTATATATAAGGATCTTTCTCAAAATGATGATAAATATGTAACTGACGCTGATTTCATGGCGGATGTACTCGGATATATGGATACTCCTCAATATCTTAGAAAAAAAGTATTTCCTATTCGTTCTGAGTTAAAGCATGTAGGGATTCTCCCTCCTCTTAGAACTCCTCATCATCCTACTGAATCTGATTTAAAAGTCGGTGATTATAGGCAGGGATTCACTGTCAAAAGAAATAAGAAAGGGACTTATATTGATATTGGTATGAAAAGTGATAGTGGCATGAAAGGTATGGAAAATCTGGCTTTTTGCAAAGAACAGCTAAGTGTCAATAAAGTTTTTAGCTTTAGAGTCACTAAATTAGCTAAAGAGGTAATAGTCACACCCGATGAACCGGATGACGTTTACTGGGGATATAAGACATTATCCACACATAAAAGTCTTAAAAATAGCTTGAAATTAGTTAATCCCGATTTTGTTGTCGAAACAACAAGATATGCAGATACAATAAATTCTATTTTTAATGAATTTGAAGAAAAATTAGATAAAGCTGATAATATTGCTATTGTCTTTGGAGGACCTTATTCTTCTATTTCCGAAGATTTAAGTGGATTTTCTTGGGATTTAGTTAAACTAAATACAATTCCTTCCCAGGGAACTGAAACTGTAAGGACCGAAGAAGCAGTTATTTCGACTTTGTCAATTATAAATATGTTGCTAAATTTCTGTTGATGAAATTAACTTTAGAAATAATAAATCTTCGAGATAATAAATTTTTAAAAGATAATAAGATAAATAAATCTTCAATAATTTATTATATGCTATATTTATAGATTTATTATGAATATGTTAATTGAAATGAAAGTAAGCAAGCATTAATGTTTTGATTATAGTATTGAACTATAATTTGTAAATCGAGCTTTTATATTGCTATTTGTTAGCCATAATGCTATTTTAATTAGATGTTTGTTGCTCAAGTGACTTTGCTCTTTGATTAACATTCGCTATTAATTTAGATAGAGCTATCTAAATTTCATGTTTATCTAGTAATATTGCTATATTTAGCATACTAAAACTTTTAGGAGTATAGGCAATATTCTAATCATTAGATGTATTTTATCTATTGATATAATTCTAACTATTAGATGTATTCTATTTATTAGATATATTATAATTATTAGAGATATTGTAAATAAATATCTAATTAAGAATAATGTTCTAATTAAGTATGCTAAATTATTACTTTATTACTATTTATTAAATAAATCTAAATTTAATTAATAAGTAAATTTAATATTGTTTAATTAATATTGAACTAATTAATAATTATTAATTAAGGAAATTAATATACAGAATAAAGATAAATACAAAAAGATGTAATAAAAGGAGGTTAAATAAATGGTTAGACATCACCAGCCAAGGAAAGGATCAGTTGCATTCAGTCCTAGAAAAAGAGCTGCTAAAGAGACACCAAGAATAAAATCTTGGCCTCAAGAAGATGAGTCAAAGTTATTGGGACTCGCTGGATACAAAGTCGGTATGACACATGCTATGATGGTTGATAATGATAAAAATTCTCCAACCAGTGGTATGGAAGTATTCACACCTGTAACTATTCTTGAAGTACCCCCTGTTGTAGTAATGGGAGTACGTGCATATGAAAAAACTACTTACGGATTAAAAGTTATTACTGAAGTTCTTGCAGATAATTTAGATAAAGAACTTTCTAGGAAAGTTTCACTTCCAAAGGAATATAATCAATCTGAAGCTATTGCAAAGATTCAGGAAGCTTTAGAAGAAACTGTAGATATTAAAGTTTTAGTTCACACAAACCCTAAAGTAACATCTGTTCCTAAGAAAAAGCCGGAAATATTTGAATGTGGTATAGGTGGAAAAACTGCAGAAGAAAAATTAAACGCGGCTCTTGAATTGTTGGGCAATGAAGTAAAAGCTACTGACGTATTCTCTGATGGTCAGTATGTTGATTCTATTGCTACTACTAAAGGAAAAGGATTCCAAGGCCCTGTTAAAAGATGGGGTATTAGGATACAGTATGGTAAAGCTGCTAGGAGTAGTAAAAAGAGACATATAGGATCTATGGGTCCATGGACACCGTCAAGAACTATGTGGACAGTACCTCAAGCAGGACAAATGGGTTACCATAAGAGAACAGAATATAACAAAAAAATCTTGAAAATTGGAGATTCATCTGAAGTCGATGCAGTCAACCCAGATGGAGGATTTATTAAATATGGTTTAGTTAAAAACGACTATATTATGGTTAAAGGGTCTCTTCCTGGTCCAAGTAAAAGATTAGTTATTCTCAGAAAAGCTATGAGGGCAAAAGGTAAGTCCAATGACGCACCTCAAATTAATTATATAAGTACAAAATCTAAACAAGGTGTCTAAATATTCAAATGTTATTTTTCTTAGATATCAAAGTTTTTAGTGTTTAAAAGGTGTAGATCATGAAAGTTAATGTTTATACAATGGAAGGAGAAGTCAAAGAAGAGATTGAACTTCCAGCTATTTTTAATGAAGAATTTAGACCAGATCTTATAAAGAGAGCAGTTATTTCTTCACAAACAGCAAGGATACAACCATGGGGATCTGATCCTATGGCAGGTAAGAGAACTTCTGCAGAATCTTGGGGTTCAGGTAGAGGTGCAGCTATGGTACCAAGAATTAAAAATGGTTCTAAAGCAGCATTTATTCCACAAGCTATTGGTGGAAGAAGAGCTCATCCTCCAAGACCTCAAAAAGTTTATCATGAAAAGATAAATGTCAAAGAAAGAAGATTTGCTATTAGATCTGCTATTGCAGCTACATGTAATCAAAATCTTGTGGAAGAAAGAGGGCATAATGTTGAAAATGTTCCACAACTACCTTTAATTGTTGATGACGAACTTGCAACTATTAAGAAAACCAAAGAAACTAGGGAAATTTTCAAAAATTTAGGAATTTTTGAAGATATTTCTAGAGCAAAAAAAGGTAGAAAAATTAGAGCAGGTAAGGGTAAACTAAGAGGTAGAAAATATAAAAAAGCTAAAGGACCTCTAATAGTTGTTGCTGATGATAAAGGAATTAGCTTGGGTGCGAGAAACCATGCTGGTGTAGATGTTGTAACTGTTGAAAATCTTAATGCGGAATTATTAGCTCCTGGTACTCATCCAGGTAGATTAACTATATTTACTAAATCCGCTATCGAAAAATTAGGAGGATTATTCCAATAGATTCCTTATTGGGAATTATTTGTTGGAATAATTAAGAAGGTGGATAACATGGATCCGTATTCAGTTATTGTTAGACCTCATGTTACAGAAAAAACTATGAATCTAATTGATCAAAGAAATGAACTTACTTTTGTTGTTTTAAGAGAAACTGATAAAAAAGCTATCAAAAATGCTTTTGAATATTTATTTGATGAAAAAGTTAAAAGCGTAAATACTCATATAAATTCAAAAGGGCTTAAGTTAGCATACATTTCTTTAGTTGAAGAAAATGCTGCAGAAGATGTAGCTGTTAAAATGGGAGTATTCTAGATAGGGAATATAAAGGATACAAACATATAAGGAGAATAAAAAATGGGAAAACGATTAATACACCAAAGAAGAGGAAGAGGAACTCCTGCTTATCGTAGTGCTTCTCATCGTTTTAAGGATAAGATCCAATATAGGACTTATGATGAAATTGAAAAACAGGGAAGCCTAAAAGGAAAAGTTGTGGATATTGTTCATGATCCTGGAAGGTCTGCTCCTATTGCTCAGGTTAAATTTGAAAATGGTGAAAAGAAGTTCATATTAGCTCCTGAAAGTATTCAAATTGATGATAATATTGAATGTGGTGTTTCAGCTCCAATAAGTTTTGGTAACTCTTTACCTTTAGCTGAAATCCCTGAGGGAACTCCAATTTATGATATTGAAAATAGACCAGGAGATGGTGGAAAATTTGTAAGATCTTCTGGAACTTATGCTTCTTTAATTACACATGATGCTGATAAGGCTGTTATTGAACTTCCATCTGGAGAGTTAAAATCTTTCAATCCAGCATGTAGGGCAACTATCGGTGTTGTAGCAGGTGGAGGAAGAAAAGATAAACCATTCCTTAAAGCAGGTAAGAGATGGCATGCCTTTAAAGCTAAAGGTAAGAAATCTATGACTGTAAGAGGGGTAGCTATGAATGCAGTAGATCACCCACATGGTGGAGGAAACAGACAACATCCTGGACGACCTACTACAGTTTCTAGACACACACCTCCAGGAAGAAAGGTTGGTTCTATTGCGGCTAGAAGAACCGGTAAGAGAAGATAATACTAAGGATGTGACTGTTTGGCAAGAAAAATATTTAAATATCAAGGTTATACTCTAGAGGAATTACAAAAAATGTCTTTAGAGGATTTAATGAAAATATTACCAGCAAGGCAAAGAAGATCTTTAAAAAGAGGATTTTTACCAAGGCAACAAACTGTGCTGGATAAATTTAGAAAGTTGAAAAAACAAGAACAAAAAGGTGGAAAACCTCTGGTTATCAAAACTCATTGTAGGGATATGATAGTTTTACCTGAAATGGTAGGAACTATTTTTGGTATTTACAATGGTAAAGAGTTTGTTGAAGTTGAATTGACTGCTGAAATGATTGGTTGCTACTTTGGTGAATTTGCACCAACTAGGCAAAGAGTTCAACATGGAGACCCAGGTATGGGAGCTACCAGATCATCTATGTTCGTGCCTCTTAAATAAGGTTGCAATGAGTAAGATTTGTATATAAGAACAAAATTGACTTGTTGTTAAATAAATAAGGAGATTATTTTATGGCTGATATTAAATATGCTTATAATGATGAAGATGGCTCTAAAACAGCTCGTGCTATGGGTAAAACTCTTAAAATTTCTCCAAAGCATTCTGTTGAGATATGTAGGGCAATAAGAGGAATGAATGTAGAAAAAGCAAAAAATTACTTAATTGAAGTAATTGACATGAAAAAGGCAGTTCCTTTTAAAAGACACAATAAGAAAGTGGGACATAGAAAAGGGTTAAATGGATGGCCTAGTGGAAGATATCCAGTTAAAGCAGCTAAACAAATTTTAAAAATTTTAGAAAATGCTGAAGCTAATGCTGAATATAAAGGTCTGGATACTGAAAACTTAAAAATTGTACATATTTCTAGTCATAGAGGTTTTGTAATAAAAGGTGGAATTCCAAGAGCATTTGGAAGAGTAACTCCATTTAATACACCTACAACCCATGTGCAAATTGTTTTAGGGGAGGCTTAAATTAATGATTGAAAAAGATTTTGTCACTGAAGGTCTTAGAAGGACTAAAATTGACGAATATTTAGAAAATGAACTTGAAAGAGCCGGTTATGGTGGAATGGATGTTCAGGTAACTCCTTTAGGTACAATGGTAGTTGTATATGCTGAAAGACCAGGAATGGTTATTGGTAGGGGTGGAAAAACTGTAAGAGCTATTACACAAACTCTTAAAAATGATTTTGATCTTGATAATCCTCAAGTTGAAGTTAAAGAGGTTGATGTACCTGAGCTCAATCCAAAAATTATGGCTTATAAAATTGCATCAATGTTACAAAGAGGAATGCACTTCAGAAGGGTAGCTTATTCAACCATTCGTAGAATTATGGGTGCTGGTGCTCAAGGTGTAGAAGTAACTATTTCTGGTAAAATTAGAGGATCCAGATCTGCTGTTGCTAAATTCGTAGAAGGATATATTAAAAAATGTGGAGAACCATCAACAAGATTTGTTAAAGAAGGTTTTGCAACTGTACAATTAAAACCTGGTGTTTTAGGAATTTTTGTTAGGATAATGCCTCCTGAAGCTGTTTTACCAGATAAAGTTGATATTTTACCTCCAACATTGGAATCTTCTGAAGAATCTGAAGAATCTACATCTAATGAAGTTGTTATTGATTTGGAAGTAGACGATGTCTCTGATGCTAAAGTTGCTGAAGAAGAAGTAGAAATTGATGAAGTAGAACTTGAAGAATTAGAGGAGCTTGAAGAAATTGATTCTGAATCTGAAGATGAAATTGCTGATGAAGAAATTTCAGAAGAATCAGAAGAATCTGAAAAGTCAGAAAAAGCTCTAAATGAGACTTCAGAAGGATAGGATAATTAAATCAATCCTTTAAAATTAATATTTATTTATTAAGAGTTGAAGTAAATGGCGATTTTAAGAAGTAGAGAAATTTGGGAAATGGAAGTTGAGGACATTCAAGAAAAATTGATTGAACTCAAAGCAGAACTAGCTAAAAATATTTCTAAAAGTTCTGCTGCTGGGGTTAATGAAAATCCTGGTAAAATCCGAGAACTTAAAAGGACTATTGCTCGGGTTCTTACAATTATGAACCAAAAACAGAAGGAGAACTAAATGAAAATCTGTGATGTATGTGGTCTTCCTGAAGAACTTTGTGTTTGTGAAGAAATTGCAAGAGAAGTTCAAACTGTAAAAGTTTATACAGTTAGAAGAAGATTCGGAAAACTTATGACAATTGTAGAAGGTATAGACGAACATGATATTGATATTAAAGAGCTTACTAAAGAATTAAAAGCTAAATGTGCTTGTGGAGGTACAGCTAAAAAAGGTCAAATAGAACTTCAAGGTGACCATAAAAGGAAAGTTAAAGAAGTTTTATCTGATATGGGTTTCTCTTCAGACACTATTGAAATCAGAGATTCTGATAAAAAATTCAATAAAAGGAGACATTAATCTTTAGAAATTTGAATTAATGATTATTATATTATTATATAAGTGAAAATTATTAGTAAAATATTTATTAGTAATTATATTTACTGGTAAAATATTATTATTGGTAGATAGTACTATAAATATCTTATAAATTTTGTTATAATTTTTAATAATCATATAATTATCTATATCATTTGTATTATATCATTTAATGTCATTAAAGCCTACTATCCAATTATTAGATAATATGATTACCTCAAAAAATATTTTTCACCATGAGTTGATTGGGTTATATTTAAAGGTTGTTGAAAGTTCTAATATTTTTTTAATTGGAGTTAGTGGGAAAATCATAGATGAAAGGAAAAAAACTATCTCTGTTGAAACTGAAACTGATGAAATTAAAGTTATACCTAAAGATGTTTCAATTTTTCACTTATTCCTTCCAAATGGAGAATTAGTTGAAATAGACGGAAAGATTTTAGTTAGCCGTCCTGAAGATAGAATTAAAAAGAAATATAAAAAATTGTAATATTAAAAAATTGCAATATTATAATATTACTGTTAAAAAGTTATATTGGTGATAATATGGTTGGTCTTAATGTTCAACAAGTAGAAGCTGAATGTAATGATTCTAACTGTCCTTTTCATGGAACTTTACCAGTTAGAGGACAAGTCCTTGAAGGAATTGTTGTTAGTGATAAAGCAGAAAGGACTATTACAGTAGAACGCAGTTTTTACAAGTTCATACGAAAGTATGAAAGATATGAAAAGAGAAAATCAAAAATTAATGTTCACAAACCTGATTGTTTCAATGTAAAAATTGGAGATTCAGTCAAGGTTGCAGAATGCAGACCTTTAAGTAAAACTAAACATTTTGTTTTAGTAGAAGTAAAAGGAGACAACTAAATGAAAACTCTTACATCTAATGTATCTAAATCTCTGCCTATTGGGGCTCGTCTCAGTTGTGTAGATAATACAGGTGCACGTGAAATAGAAATTATATCTGTTAAAGGATATAAAGGAGTACGTAGAAGACTTGATGTTGCAGGTGTTGGCGATCTTGTAGTTGCTTCTGTAAAAAAGGGTACTGCTGATATGCGTAGAGAAATTGTCAATGCTGTTGTTGTAAGACAAAAAAAAGAATATCGTCGTGCAGATGGTTTTCGAGTGAAATTTGAAGATAATGCGGCTGTTATTATTACTCCTGAAGGAGTATTAAAAGGGTCTGAAGTTAGAGGGCCTGTTGCTAAAGAAGCAGCAGATAGATGGCCTAGTGTTGGAAGTGCTGCAAGCATTTTGATTTGATTAATGAATGGTGATAAAATGTCAAAACAACCAAGAAAACAAAGAAAAGCTCTTTACAATGCACCTTTACATCTTCGCCGTAACATTATGAGTGTCACTTTAAGTAAAGATTTAAAAGAAGACTTTGGAAAAAAATCTTTACCTATTAGGACTGGTGATACTGTACAAATCATGCGTGGGGAATTCAAAGGGCATGAAGGAAAAGTTGAAAAAATAGACTCTAGAAATTATAAAATTATTGTTGAAGGAGCTACTTTAAGTAAACCTGATGGAAATTCAGTTTTCTTCCCAGTTCACCCATCTAATTTGATGATTGTTAATGCAGATTTAAAAGACGAAAGAAGAAGCAGAATTATTGACAGGAAGGGATAAAATGGCAAAAATGGGATCAAGAAAACATCTTAAAAGATTTAAAGCTCCTAAAAGTTGGCCTATTAGTCCAAAAGAAAATAAATGGACGGTCAAACCTGCAGCGGGACCTCATGCTATTGAAGATTCTTTATCTTTACTCGTTGTAATTAGAGATATTTTAGGTTTAGCTGATAACTCAAGAGAAGCAAAAAGAATTATTAATACTGGCAAAGTATTAGTTGATGGTAGAGCTAGAAAAGATTACAAATATCCAGTAGGTTTTATGGATGTAGTTGAAATTCCAGCATCTGAAGATTTTTATAGAGTTTTACCAGATTTAAAAGGTAGATTAACTCTTCACCCTATTTCAAAAGAAAATAGTGGATTTAAATTGTGTAAGATAACAAATAAAACTACACTCAAAAAAGGTAAAATCCAATTAAACCTCCATGATGGTAGAAATGTTCTTGTAGAAGATTCTTTTTCTGCTAGTGATGTAGTAAGTTTAGCTGTTCCTGAACAAGAAATTACAGATAATTTCAAGTTTGAAGAAGGTGCTTTAGTACTTATTACTGGTGGTAAACATATTGGTGAGATTGGTAAAATTAATGAAATTAATATTAATAAATCATCTAACCCTAATACTGTTGTTGTTGAAAATGATAAAAAGGAGAATTTCCTCACATTAAAAGATTATGCATTTGTTATAGGTAAAGACAAACCTGCAATATCACTTCCAGGAGGTAAATAATGAATCCTATGGAAGAAGTTGTCATAGCTAAAGCTACTTTAAATATTGGTGTTGGAGAATCTGGGGAAAGATTATCTCGTGCTATGGATCTTTTATCTAATTTAACTGGTCAGGATCCAGTAAAAACTTTTTCTAAAGTTACCAATCCTGAATTTGGTATTAGAAAACACCAACCTATTGCTTGTAAAGTTACTTTACGTGGTGAAAAGGCTGATAAAGCTATTAAAATGGTTTTAGATGGTATTGGCAATACTTTAAGAGAGAAGCAATTTGATGATCAAGGTAATGTTTCTTTTGGTATAGCAGAACATATTGATATTCCAGGAATCCGTTATGATCCAGATATTGGTATATTTGGTATGAATGTTTCTGTTACTTTTGAAAAACCGGGTTATAGGATTAAAAGAAGAAAAATTCAACAAAAGAAAATTCCTAAAAGACATATGGTCAAAAAAGAAGAGACTATTAAATATATGAAAGATAATTTCCAAGTAAATATTGATCAGGAATGATTTTATTGGATTTATGTTTATAATTAGTTAATAATTAATTTGGATAATTAATTTTTAAATAATTAATTTTAATAATTAAGGTTAAATTAATAAGGTGATATGTTGCCAAGAAAATACGGAAAAGCAGCAAAAAAATGTAGTCGTTGCGGTGATCATTCTGCTATGGTTAGTCGTTATGGACTCATGTTATGTAGGCAATGTTTTAGAGAGATTGCTCCTAAAATTGGATTTAAAAAATATAATTAGAGGTGTTAATTATGACTCTTATGGATCCTCTTGCTGATGCTCTTACTAATATAAGAAATAATGAACTTCAAGTTAATGAATCATGTTCTATTTCTCCTGCCTCTAAATTAATTGGGCAAGTTTTGAGCACAATGCAAAAAGAGAATTATATTAGTGAATTTGAATATATAGATGACAAAAAGGCAGGAAAATTTCAAGTTGAACTTGAAGGTAACATCAATCAATGTGGTGTTATAAAGCCACGTCATTCTGTTAAGAAAGATGAATTTGAGAAATTTGAAAAAAGGTATTTACCAGCAAAGAATTTTGGAATTTTAATAGTAACCACTCCTGAAGGTATCATGACTCATAAAGATGCCAAAGAAAAGGGTATTGGTGGCCGCTTGTTGGCTTATATGTATTAGGTGATAGGATGGTTTTAGCTGCTAATATTACCGAAGAAATAGATATTCCTGAAGATGTAAATGTTACAATTGGCGATAATGTAATAATTAAAGGACCTCAAGGTGAAGTGTCTCGAAAATTTACATATCCTAATATATCTATGAAAAAAGAAGATGATAAAATAGTTTTAGAAACTTCTTTTCCTAAAAAGAAAGATAAGTCAATGATTGGAACTACTCGTGCTCATATTAATAATATGATTACTGGTGTTACTGAAGGGTTTACTTATCATATGAAAATTGTATTTGCTCACTTTCCAATGAATGTAAAAGTAAGTGGAAATAAAGTTAATATTGATAATTTCCTTGGTGAAAGACATCCTCGTACTGCTAAAATTGTGGGTAGTGCAAAAGTTAATGTTAAAGGGGATGAAGTTACTGTCACAGGTATTAATAAAGAGGATGTTGGTCAAACTGTGGCTAACTTAGAGCAAGCTACTAAAATTAAGGGAAGAGATCCAAGAGTATTCCAAGATGGAATATATCTTATAGATAAAGCTTAAAATAAAGAAGTTTAAAATAAAATACTAAAAATTCATTATTTATAATGTTTATTGGTGATTCAATGAAGAAAAAATTCAAAAGACAAGAATACGCCAGATATAAAAAGCTTGGAATAAAATGGAGACGTCCAAGAGGAAAAACTAGTAAAATGAGAAGGTATGAAGCAGGAAAACCTGCAATGCCTGCTATTGGTTATGGTTCTCCTAAATCCGAAAGAGGATTACATCCATCTGGATTTAAAGATATTCTTGTTAGAAATATGTCTGAATTAGAAAATTTAAATCCTGATACTGAAGCTGGTAGAATTAGTGCTAGTATTGGTAAAAAAAAGAAGGAAATGATGTTAAATAAGGCATCAGAATTAGGAATTAAAATTTTAAATAAGTAAATTAAATAAATTAATTAATAAAATTAAATGTATTACTATTAAATGTATTACTATTAAATATATTGAATAAAAGCTATAGGATGAAAATCATGAAATAAATTTAAATCTAGGAGTAAGCTTATGATTTATGGATTTATTGGATATATGCTTATACTTTATTCTAGTAGCGTTTTTTAATAGGTATTTTTTAATAGGTGTGTTTTTAATTTATTAATATTAAAAGTTAAGGGAGCTTGAATAATAGTTATAATTGTTATTTATAACATTATATTTATAATATTATTATTTATAATATTCAAGCTAATAAAAGCTAAAATGGAGGTTTTTTATGAATCTTACCACTCAAAAGAGATTAGCTGCAAGCATACTTAAAGTTGGGGTTAATAAAGTATGGATTGATCCTGAACAAATCGAAGAAGTATCAAGGGCTATTACAAGAGAAGGTGTTAAGCAGCTAATTGATCAAAAAGCTATAAAAGCTAAACCTCAAAAGGGTATTAGTAGCTATAGATCAAAAAAATTAGCTGAACAAAAGAAAAAAGGAAGAAGAAAAGGTAGGGGTAGTATTAAAGGAGCTAAATATGCAAGAACTCCTAAAAAACAAGCTTGGATGACTACCATCAGAGCTTTAAGAAAAGATCTTAAAACTATGCGTGATGCAGAGGAGATCGATGTTACTACTTATCGTAAATTATATAGAATGGCTAAAGGTGGAGCCTTTAGAAGTAAATCTTATATGAAAACCTATGCCAGGGATCATGATTTGATTAAATAAGGAGGAATGAATTTGGCACAAGGATCAAAATATAAAGTAGCATTTAGACGAAGAAGAGAAGGAAAAACTAATTATGATGCTAGAATGAAACTAGTAGATTTAGATAAGTCTAGATTAGTAATTAGGATTTCTAATGCTAATGTTATTGCTCAGATTATTAATGTGGGGGAGAACGGAGATGAAACTGTTGTTTCTGCACATTCTAAAGAATTAAAAAAGTTAGGTTGGTTAGGTGGAACTAAAAACACCAGTGCAACTTATTTGACTGCTTATTTATGTGCTAAGAAAGCTTTAGATAAAGGTGTTGAAAAAGCTGTTTTAGACATTGGATTAAAATCATCTATTAAAGGAGCTAAAGTATTTGCTGGTGTTAAAGCTGCAAATGATGCAGGATTAGATGTTCCTTATGGTGAATCTATTGTACCTGATGATGATAGAATAGCTGGGGTACATATTGCAGAATATGCTAAGTCTTTAGACGATGAAGAAGTTAAAAAACATTTTTCTAAATATTTAGAAAGAGGACTTCAACCTGTAGACTTACCTAATCATTTTGAAGAAATTAAAAATAAAATTGAGAAGGCTTGAGGGGTACTATGAGTTTTAATATGGAAGACTGGGAACCTAAAACAAAAGTTGGTAGAATGGTCAAAGATGGTACCATTACTGATATTGATGAAATATTTGAAAAAGGTCTCCCAATAATGGAATTAGAAATAGTTGATGCTTTACTTCCAGATTTAGAAGAAGAAGTAATGGATGTAAATTTAGTCCAAAGAATGCACAAATCTGGAAGAAAAGTTAACTTTAGAGTAATTGTTGCAGTTGGTAACAAAAATGGTTATGTTGGCTTAGGTCAAGGTAAAGCTCGTGAAGTAGGTCCAGCTATTAGAAAAGCTGTTGATGATGCTAAATATAATATTATCAAAGTTAGAAGAGGCTGTGGAGATTGGGGTTGTGTATGTGGAAGAGAACATACTGTTCCATTCAAAGTAGAAGGTAAAACTGGAAGTGTTAGTGTTATTTTAATGCCAGCTCCTGCTGGTGTTGGATTAGCTGTTGGAGATGTTGGTAAAACAATATTGAAACTTGCTGGAATTGCTGATGTATGGTCTCAAACTAGTGGTCAGACTCAAACTACTGTTAATTATGCTAATGCAACTTTTGAAGCATTAAAACAATTAACTAAAGTTAAAGCTAGTGAAAAAGATCTTAAAAATATGGGTGTATGCTCTAGCTAATAGCTATAAATATAGGCTATTATACAATATTTAGGTGATTAAATGTTTTTTGTTGTTAGAGTTAGAGGTACAACTGGTGTTAAAAAAGATATTGCTGACACTTTAAAAATGTTAAGATTAACTAGAATAAATCATGGAGTTTTAATAGAAGATACTCCTAGTTTTGATGGTATGCTTCAGAAATCTAAAGATTATATTACTTGGGGAGAAATTGACTCTGAAACTTTAGCTGAAGTTATTTCAAAAAGAGGAAAATTTGTTGGTGGAGAAAAAATCACTGATGAACTTTTAGCAGAAAAAACTCAATATTCTTCTATTGAAGATTTATCTAAGGCTCTTATTAATGGTGATGTTAAAGAGGAAGATATCGAGATTAAACCAGTATTTAGATTACATCCTCCGAGAAAAGGTTATGAAGGCATTAGAAGTTCAATTAAAGAAGGTGGATCTTTAGGTTATAGAGGAGAATCTATTAAAGATCTAGTCAAAAAAATGAGCTAATGAGCTATTAATGATCTTTTAACTAATGTAGGTGTTATAATGATTAGAAAAACTCGTAAAATTAATAAAATGAGAGGTTCTAGGTCTATTGGTGGAGGCTGCACTAAAAAAAGAAGAGGTGCAGGTCATAAAGGTGGTAAAGGTAAAGCTGGATTGGGCAAACATCATTGGACTTGGACTGTTAAAAATGATCCAAATCATTTTGGGAAATATGGTTTTAAAAGACCTCAAAAAATGACTAATAAAATTAAACCTGTTAATATAGGATATTTAGATGATAATTCTGAAAAATTATTAGCTAAAGGAATAGCTACTAAAGAAGGAGATACTATAGTTATTGATGTAACTGACTTAGGTTATGGTAAAGTTTTAGGTAAAGGAAATTTATTAAAACCTTTGATAATTAAATCTCCTGCATTTTCTGCTTCTGCAGAAGATAAAATACAGGAAGCTGGTGGAGAAGCTATAAAATTATAGTTACTCTTCTAATATTTAATATATCCTGTATTATATTAGATATTTATTAAAAAGAGATATTAAAAGGTTAATTATTACAAATATCATTATAAATATCTAATTATTAGATATATGGTATTCCAATTACTAAATTATACTATAAATATTAAATATACTATAAATATTAAAAATTAAGATATTAAAAATTAAGAAAAATATTATCATTAAAAAAGATATTATTTAAATTTATTAAATTTAGAACTTTTTAATATTTTCAATTTATATTGAATAATAATGAAATCAAATAATAATCTATAAATACATTGATTTATAGAATACAGTTTACAATTTGTAACAAATATTACAAGTACTGAGGAATAAAATGATCTTAGATTATATAAAACCATTATTTTCTATATTGCCTGAGGTGAAAACACCTATTCATAGGCAAGATTTCAAAGAAAAGCTTAAATGGACTGCCATTGTACTGGTATTATATTTTTTCTTAACACAAGTACCTTTATATGGATTAAGTCCTTTAGCAGTCGATCAATTTGCTCAAATGAGGGCTGTAATGGCCGGTAGTTTTGGTTCAATTCTTACTTTAGGGATTGGTCCTATTGTTACCTCATCTATTGTACTACAACTTTTAGTAGGGGCAAAAATTTTAAAATTAGATCTTTCTCGCCATGAAGATAAGGCATTGTTCCAAGGTACTCAGAAGATTTTAGCTATTGTATTTACAGTATTTGAAGCTGCTGTTCTTGTATATACTGGAAGTTTAATTCCAACAGACCCTTCACTCTTATGGTTATTAATGCTCCAATTAATTATTGGTGCATTATTAATACTTTTCCTTGATGAAGTTGTTTCAAAATGGGGTTTTGGAAGTGGTATTGGACTATTTATTGCTGCAGGTGTATCCGAAGCAATTGTTGTTGGAACTTTTAATTTCTTACCAACTAAAGCAAGTCCTGGTGTTATGCCTGGAATGATTCCTAAATTCATACAATCTATTACATCAGGTTCTCCTGATCCAACTATATTAATTCCACTAATAGCTACAATTGGTGTTTTCTTAGTAGCTGTTTATGGAGAAAGTATGAGAGTAGAAATACCAATTTCTCATGGACAAGTTAAGGGACATGGAAGAATTAGGGGTTCAGTAGCTAAATATCCTTTAAAATTTATATATGCAAGTAATATGCCAGTTATTTTAACTAGTGCACTTCTTGTTAATGTTTCATTAATGGCTAGTGTATTCCAAAAATTAGGATTTCCTATTTTGGGTCAAGTTGAAGGTGGTAAAGCTATTAGTGGCCTTGCTTATTATTTAACCACTCCTTCAAGCTTAGGAGTAGTTTTTACAGATCCTTTAAAGGTTTTAATATATGGTGTTTTCTTTATTGGTTTTTGTATATTGTTCTCTTGGCTATGGGTAGAAATGAGTGGTTTAAATGCAAAAGAAATTTCTAAGCAATTATATAATTCGGGAATTCAAATTCCAGGTTTTAGAAGTAGTAAACGGCAGTTATATAAGATATTAAATAAGTATATTCCTGCTCTTACTGTGCTTGGTGGTGTTTTTGTAGGTTTACTTGCTTTTGGAGCCGATTTAACTCAAGCAGTTGGTGGAGGAACTGGTGTTTTACTTACTGTAGGTATTGTTTACAAACTATATGAAGAAATAGCACAAGAACAATTAATGGATATGCATCCAATGCTTAGAAAATTCTTAGGAGATTAGATATAAATATATAATAATCAATATTGAGGAGATTTAATTGAAATTAGTAGTATTAACTGGGATTCCAGGTTCTGGAAGCACTACTGTTTTAGAGAGTACTTTAAAGAAAGTTGATTATATCCATTTAAATTATGGGGATGTAATGACTGAGATAGCTATAGAAAACAGTATTGTAAAAGATAGAGATGAGCTTAGAAAATTGTCTCCTGAAACTCAAAAAGAAATTCAAAAACAAGCTGCAGCAAAGATAAAAGAAAGCTCTGCTGATAATAATGTCATTGTAGATACTCATTGTACAATATCTACACCATCTGGATTTTTACCAGGGCTTCCTCAATGGGTTCTTGAAGAATTAAAACCAGATATATTTGTTTTAATTGAAGCAGATCCTGATGAGATTATGCTTAGAAGAATTTCTGATGAGTCAAGAACTAGGGATTTAGAGATGTATGAAAGTATTAAGTTACACCAAGAAATGAATAGAGCTGCTTCTATGGCATATGCAACTCTTACTGGTGCTACTGTAAAAATCTTAGAAAATCATAATGATCAACTTGATGTGATTGTTGATAAACTATTTGAAGTTTTATAATATATAAAATATGAAGAAAATAAGAGGATAATAAAATGGTTTTAGAAATAATTTTCGGTGGGCTCAATTGGATTTTTGGTCCGATATTAGCTTTAGATCCTATGCCCAATAATCCGATGCTTACAATTTTTTTGATAGCAACTATCATCGCATTTTTCACTACATTAGCTAATAAATTATTAGTTGATCAAGATGAAATGGAAGCTTCAAGAACGGAAATGAAAGAATTCCAAGAAAAGATGAAAGAAGCTCAGATGAGTGGAGATGCTAAAGCTTTGGCTAAAGCTCAAGCTATGCAAAAAGATGTTATGGCAAAACAAGGAGATATGATGAAAAATTCATTTAAACCATTGCTCGTGACTCTTATTCCAATAATGCTAATGTTTTGGTGGATGGGTCAGCCTACAAATCCAATTAATAATGTGATTGTTCAGCTTCCTGAGTTTGTTTATTATGTATTATTAGTTCCTGTGTGGCATGGTGTTTATGGCATGTTTTATGGAGGAGGACCTTCTGTACCTTTTATTGCAGGTTGGTTAGGTTGGTACATAATGTGTACTTTTGCTATGACACAAATTCTTAGAAAATTTATGGGCTTTAAAACAGGATTTTAATATTAAATATCCTGTAAGCTTTTATTATCATGATTTTTAACCTGTGGATATTAACTATAAAATGAATATTACTATACATATTAAAATATATTCATATATTATATTCAATAGGTTATTAATTTTATAACCTCTCATGATCATCTCGCTAATTACAAATAGATCATGAATTTCAATCTTGAGATAATAATATGAATCATGATGAATCATGGAATTATCTCTAATAGTAAATATTAAATTAAAATAACATTTTAAATGATATATTAAAAAATTAAATAATATTATTAAATAATATTCAAAAATAGGTGAAAAAATGCCTGAATCAAGATATAGATCTAGATCTTATAAAAGAATTAACAAAAAGACTCCTGGTGGACAAAATGTCCTAAGATATAAGAAGAAAAAACCAAGTAAGCATGTATGTGCTGAATGTGGTGCAATTTTGCATGGGGTTCCAAGAGGAAGACCATATGAAATTGGAAAATTATCAAAAACTAAAAAACGACCTAATAGGCCATTTGGAGGAAATTTATGCTCTAAATGTGCTCGTGATTATTTTAAATCAGAGGCAAGGTCCTAATGATTATAACAATCGGTGGTTTAGCGGGTAGTGGAACTACTACAGCAGCTGATGTATTGTCAAAAAAAATTGATATTCCTTTTATTTCTGCTGGAAGTATCTTTAGAGATATGGCAAAAGAAAAGGAAATGTCTCTTATAGAATTCAGTAAATATGCTGAAGATAATACTGCTATCGATATTGAACTTGATAAAAGACAATCTGAAATAGCTAAAAATTCTGAAAATCTTATTGTTGAAGGAAGACTTTCTGCTTATTTTGTTGAAGCAGATCTTCGGATATGGTTACTTGCACCATTAGATATTAGAGCTCAACGTGTTTCAAATCGTGAGTCTAAATCTTTGGAGGTAGTTATTGAAGAAACTATTATTCGTGAAGAAAGTGAGGCTTTAAGATATTTAGATATTCATAATATAGATATTAATAATTTTGATATCTATGATTTAGTGCTTAATACTAATAGGTTTAACCCAGATAGTATTGCAGAGATTATATTAACAACATTAAAGGTGATATAAATGGCATCCATAGAAGTAGGAAGAGTATGTGTTAAAACAGCTGGTAGAGAAGCTGGAGAAAAATGTGTAATTATAGAACTCATCGATGAAAATTTTGTAGAAGTTATTGGAGGTTCTGTTAAAAACAGAAGATGTAATATAAATCATTTAGAACCTCTTGAAGAGACTATAGAAGTTTCTGATGATGTTGAAGCTATTAAAAAAAATTTAGAATCCTTATAGTTTAACATATAATTTTTTATTTTTATTTTTTTATTAATTTTTTATTAATTTTTTATTTAATTTTTTATTTTAGATTTTTATTTATTTTTAATTTTTATATTCTTAATATTTTTAGACAATTATTTTTAGATTAGTTAAATATTTTTAAATACTTTTAAATATTTTTTTATATATTTATTCATGCTTTCATGTTAATACTATATTTTATATTAATATTATTTTTCTTATATTAATATCTTTTTTTATATTAGTATCATTTTCTTATATTAGTATCATTTTTTTTATATTAATGTTATTTTTCTATTTTCTATGTTATAGTATTCTTATTATTTTTGTATTTATTTTTTATATTTTTTTAATTTATTCTAATATTTTTTTAATATTTTTCATATTTTATAAATATCAAAAAACTTATTAATTAGAATACTAAAAATAATGTTACTGTTAATTATAAACTTATTTTAATTTAATCTATTTTGAGGTGTTATATATGACTCTTTTAATAAAATCAAAAGCAAATACAAATCCGAATTATGGTTCCAAACCTCAAGATAGGTCAATTGAAGAACATATATCTAAAGGTGTTATTAATTTAGATAAACCATCTGGTCCAACATCTCATGAAATAGATTCATGGGTTAGAAGAATTTTAAATTCTGAAAAAACAGGGCATGGTGGAACTCTGGATCCAAAGGTTACTGGTGTTTTACCTATTGGAATTGATACTGCAACTCGTGTCATACAGCTTCTTTTAGCTGCTCCTAAGGAATATGTTTGTTTAATGACTTTACATAAAGATGTTGATGAGGAAAGTGTAAGAACTGTTTTTAAAGAGTTTCATGGTAAAATATATCAAACTCCTCCAGTAAAATCTGCTGTTAAACGAGAATTGAGAGTTAGAACAATATATTATGCTGACATTCTCGAGATAGGGGGTAGGGATGTTCTTTTTAAGATAGGATGCGAAGCTGGAACTTATGTAAGAACCTATTGTAAAGATATTGGTGAAGCTTTAGGAGTTGGAGCTCATATGGCAGAATTAAGGAGAACTCAAGTTGGATCTTTTACTGAGGATAATAATTTAGTAACTTTACAAGATTTAACTGATGCATATTATTATTGGAATAAAGAGAATAATGAATCTTATTTAAGAGAATGTATATTGCCAATGGAAACAGCTACTGAGCACTTATCAAAAGTATTTATTAGAGATTCCGCTGTTGATGCAATATGTCATGGTGCAAATTTAGCTGCTGGTGGAATATCTTCTCTTTCCGATGATATTAAAAAAAATGATGAAGTTGTAATATTTACTCTTAAAGGAGAATTAGTGGCTTCAGCTACTGCTCTTTTCAATGTGGAAGATATATTGATGGCTTCTGAGGGAATAATGTTTAATACAAAGAAAGTTTTCATGAATACTGGCGTATATCCGATGATGTGGAAATAATATTTTTATTTTTAATAATTTATTTTATAATTTTTTAATAGACTTTCGTTTTATATTTCTATTAATTTTTGACTTATTTACATGTACAATTATATTAATAGTTTGTATAATTTTTCATGTTTGGGAGAGCATATTTTTGTACTAAAACAATAAGAATCTGCATTGTTAATATGATTTTGATGTAAGGACTATTAAATTAAGTATTATTTGTATTTATAGATATTATTTGCATTCTTTCTTTTATTTTTTATTACCACACTGTTAAATTATCCAGTTATTGTTTTCAATATTAATATTTATAAGTGTATTCATTTACTATTACTATTTTTACTTTTTTAGATTATGATTTTTTAAGATTTAAATATTTATTTAAGAGTATATTGAATATTATTTTTATATTTCATTTTATTTTACTATGTTAAGCATAATTATTGTTATATTAAGGTAAAACTTTCATTGGGCTATTATTATCCTATTAAACTTAAAAACAATTGTTATATTTATTATTACTATTGTTATATTATTTATTACTTTCTATGAAAAGTATTACTTTTTTATTTTATTGTATGCATTAATATTATTGCTAATTTTTTATTTTTAAAGCATTACAATATTTTTTTCCAAGTAATACTTTTTTTAAAAAAATTATTTTTATCTTTAATTGTAATAAAAAGGTTTATTATTCAATGAAAAAGTATTACAAATCTAGGTCGTTAATATTTTTTTATATATAATGCATGTTTTAGTAATAACACAAATCTTATATATGGTATTACTATTTAATAAATTTTAGGCAGATGATCATTGTTTGATTAATTAAATAATGATAAATTTACATTAATTATGTATTTTTAGACTGCCGTAATTAATTTAAAATTTTTTAAGGAGGTAAAAATGGTAAAAACTCTTGAAAATAATCAAAAAAGTAAAAATTTTGTAAAATCAATTTTTGTACTGGCAATTTTTATATTCACTCTATTTATGATTGCTGGAGCTTCAGCAGTTGATAATACTCAAGAGCCAATCGATAACCATAATAAAAACAGCACTGTTAAAATTGATATTAAAATTAATCATGACTATAGTGATGATGAAAAGATAAACCCTAGTATTTCAGTTAAGCACAATAACAATTCTATAAATTATACAAAAAGTTACAATACTGCAACTAAAAAGTATACTTTAATTTTTAATCATTCAGAAGCTACAAAGAATACTATATACAATATATTAATATCAGTACCAGGTTATAATACTAAATCTCAAAATGTAACACTTAATGGAAATTTAACAGCTAGTTCTACATTTCAAATGAAAGCAACTAAAAGCTATAAAATAGGTCGTGAAGCTGCTAAAAAAGCAAATAGCTTGAGAACATTTGCTAATAGTAGTGAAATGTTAGTTATAACTACTGCAGGTATGGTTTATGTTGGTGGTAAAACATCTGAGGATGCATTAGAAGGTATCATAAACGGAGCAAATGGATATGTTGGTTTTGGTTTAGGTAATTTATTAACTCTATCAGCTGTAAGAACAGATCCTCTTAACATAGCTTTTATTTATAAATATAAAAGTAGTGGAAAAGTTTACATGGTATTTTTCAAAAATGGATCTTTAGAACCTGTTTATAATGGGATTATAGGCACTAGTTTAAAATCATCTGAATGGAAAATAATTCAAGATATGCTTGGAAAGGAAGATGCATATTCTTATGTAAGTATTGCTAATTCTTGGGATGCAGGACTACCTGCAGATATTTTAACTCAAGCAGCATATCATGGTCATGTTTGTACTGGACTTATAAGTGGTCAAGCTATGATCGAAGCTTTATTAAAATATTATCCTCCAAAAGGAGAATCTGGTTTACCACTTGAGAATACTGCATACTATGTTTTAGGTGTTCCAGGAGGTTCTGATGATGATGCATTTACTTGGAGTTTAGATATTACTCCTGGTAAAAGAGCTTATATTGGAATTGACACTATGGTTAATAAAACCGCTACTGGTTTTATAAGGTGGAATTCACAGACTAAAACTGGTTTATTAATTATAATGTCTTACAATGAAGACTTAATAATGAAAAAATACAAAAAACTCACGGGTTTAGATCCTAAAGCTAATGTTTCTAATGATTTAAAGTACCAAAAATGGTTAATACAAACTCTTACTAATGATCCTTTATCTTTGGTTGATATACTTTATGAATTTAAAGGTTTAAATGAAACTCATTTGTTTTATTTAATGGGTGAAGAACCAGGTAAAGGCACTGTAACTCAATCAGCACATGGCTTAGACATGGATTATATTCTCAACTTATCTAAAGAGGGATTTTTGACTAATGCAACTCGTGAAACACAAAATACTACAAAACCAAAACCATTAACTAATCATGAACTTGAAAAAATTGGTGAAGATGCAGCTAAAAAAGCTAAACAATATTTCCTTAGTTTAGGTATTGACATAGGAAAAGATAATTCTAAATTTTTTGTTTTAACTTCAGCTGGATTTGTAAGAATTAATGGAACAGTTACTAACAAAGTCTTTGATGGGATTTATAATATATTTGGATCTCAATTAAGTAGAAAAACATTATTACCGGTCCATACCTCATTATGGAAAGATTTAGTATTTGATTTCTTCTGGGTAGATCCTAATAATAGTTCAAATACCTTATCTTATAGTTTGAAATATGATCCTATAACTGGAGAGTTGATTACAACTGGTAATAGTAGTGATGAATCTTCAAATGCGAATTATATTATCCAAGAGGTATTGAAATATGATCCTCCTTATGATGTTTTAATAGCATGGTTATTCCATAACCATGTTTGTGGAGGAAGTAGTCCTGGATATTTAATATCAGACTATATTTATAATGAACATCCTCTTGGTGAAAATGAAAGCTATATTTACATTACAACTAATGCTAATTGTAAAGATGATGTAATTTCAAGACTTTTAGGAGTTTCTCCAGGTATGGGTAATTATTTCAATTTACGTTATGATGATAGTATAACTAATAAATCCAATGTTGGTATCATTATAAAATGGAATAGTGTAACTAAAACAGGTACAGTATCTATTGTTAATTGGGTTCCACCTAAATTTGCACCAGGAAGTGATTCATATGAAGAATATATCAAATTATATAACGGAGATTATTCTTCTCCAAACCTAATCCAAGCACAACAAATATCATTTTTAACTACTAAACTTATCAATGAAGCAGACCTTCAAAAGATAATCTCTGGAGCTAAAAATACTGCAGAAGGAAATGCATTAGCTTTTATAATGGCATTACCTGACAGAACTTTAGATGAACTTATACCACCAATTAATAATGGTTTTACAAACAATGGTGGATCTAAAACTAATAGTTCATCTAATAACCATAAAACAAACAGTGATTCATCATCAAATAGTGATGGAAGTGATTTATTCACTAGTTCAGGAACTTCTCAAGGTTATAGTCCTTTTTCAGCAGGCTTAAATACTGTAAGTGCTTCTGCAGCTACTGAATCTGCTTCTGCAGCTGAAAATGATGGTTCACAAGGTAATTCTTATGAAGTATCTAAAGCTACTACTGAAATTGATGATTTTAACTTAGTTTATGCAATCATTTTAGTTTTAGTAATTAGTGGATTAGCTGGGTTTGGTTATGTAAGACATGCTAGTAAAAAATAAACTTTTTTTGGTTTTTGTTGAATTATCAACAAAAATCTATTTTTTATTTAATTAGTTAGTTTATTAGTTTTTTAGTTATTATCTTTATTATTTTCATTATACTAGATTTTATTTTATTAACTTTATTAAATTAGCCTATATCAATTAATGCACATGTTTAATTTATAATTTTAAATTATATCAATAATTATGGGGGGATACTATTAAAAATGAATTTAAAGTTCTAATAATAATCACAATATTAATATCTGCGGGATGTTTAGGATTTGGATATGCTCATCCAGGACATGGTGACTATACTGAGGTAACTACAGATGATACTCAAAATAGTAATTCTGGTGTTTCTGGATCTTCACAAGATTCTTCTTCAAATCCTTCAAAACAAACTGATTCTTCTTCAAAGAATACAGGAAGTTCTAACTCTCAAGATTCTTCGAAAAATTCAGATGGAGGATCAAATTCAAATAATCAAGGTGATACCAGCAAAACTTCAAGTGTGTCTGATAGTAGTGATAGTGGAAATGGAGTGAATAATCAAAATAATTCTAATAACAGCACTAATAATACTAATGAAACTAATTCCACTAATTTAATAAATGGAGATTCTAATTTAGGAATTTCATTAAATGATGCATTACTTCTTATAGTGGTATTTTTACTTGGATTTGGAGCAATAGTATTTTTATTCAACATATTTAAGAATAAAAACTAAATTTTATTTTATTAATTAACTAGAATGGTGATTTTAATATGGTTGTGAGTATTCCCGGTAGTGATATTTTAACTTCTGGTTTGAATGTTATTTCTCAAAGTTTGTTGATACCTGTGATAGTGATATTGCTGATTTTTGTATTTTATGCGGTGATAACTCTTGGTGGTTTAATTTCAGAGTATACAAGCAGGAAAAAGATAACTGCAAACACAATAAAAGATTTGATCTATGAAATTTCAGATTCTGAAAACCCTGAAGAAGTTAAAAAAGTTATAAATGATTCAATAATTCCCAAAAGTCAAAAAAAGATTCTAACAGAACTAGCATCATCTGAAAATTTAAAAAATAAATCAAGACTTGCACTTGCAAATAAATATATTGAAAGTGAAGAAAACCATATCGACAAAATAGTTGAAAAAACAGACATAGTAACAAGAATCGGCCCTACCTTAGGATTAATGGGAACATTAATACCAATGGGACCAGGACTAGCAGCACTAGGAAGCGGAGATGTAACAGCACTATCACAAGCAATAATAGTAGCATTCGACACAACCGTAGTTGGGATCGGAGCCGGAGCAGTAGCCTACTTAGTATCCAAAATCCGCAGAAGATGGTACGACGACTACCTATCCAACCTAGAGGCACTATCAGACGCTATCCTTGAATACATGGAATCTTCAAATTAACTATGGAGGTAGTATATTAATGGCAAGAAAGGATAGGAAAAACAGAAGGTTTTCAAGGGTTGAAGAGGATCCTATGGCTGGAACAACTAATTTAGTAGATGCAATGTTAGTAATATCAGTTGGATTATTGGTATTTTTAGTAATGTCATGGAATATGCAAAGTGTAGTATTCAGTGACATGACAGCAGAAGAAAAACAAGAAACAATGAAAGAAATGCAAAAAGTATCACAGGTTAACCAAGGAGAAGAACTAAACGACACACCTAACACAACTGAAAGCTCAGGACAAGGATACGTAGAAATGGGAAAAGTATATAAAGACCCATCAACGGGAAAACTCATAATGGTAGAAGGATAAAACTCTCCTTCCTCCAAACAACAAAAATACCAATAAAAAAACCAATAAAAAAACACTAATAAAAAAAATAACAAAAAACCAATATAACAACCAACAAATAAAAAAACAAAAATCAACAATATATTTTTTTTAGAAAAAAATTTTTAATGTTTTAAAAGATTAAATTTAATAAATAACCATTCTTTTGTATAATTATTTATGGTTATAGATAGTTAAGTATTATTTTTTTTAGAATTAGAGATATTTAGTAATAACACAAAACTTATATAATGTATTACTTTATACTATAGATATAATTTATAAAATATCTTTTTATCTAATTGATACTTGTATTATTATAATATTAAAATAGTAAAGGCATTAAAATATTAAAGGAGGCTAATTATTCTTAAAATTAAAAAAATAGGAATTATAATAATTTTAGCTTTGATTTTTTCAATGACTTTTAGTCTTGTAAATGCACATCCTGGACATTCTGGACATGAAAATTATGTAGATGAAGTAACTGTTGAAGATACTGAATATACTGATGATTCAAATCAAAATTCTGAATCTAATACTTCAAAAAAGGAAAATTCTAAAACAAAAACTAATTCTGATAAAAATTTTAAAAATAAGAATTCTAATTCTGAAGATAATACTCAAATTACAAACAATAATACTAATAATAACACTAACAATAATACTAACAATACTAATGAATCCAATAATACTCAAAATAATTTGAATAATAATACAAATAATAGTTTAGATGATGGAATTTCATTAAATAATATATTAATGATTATAATAGTAATTTTAGCTATCATTGGAATAATTGTATTTTTATATTTAAAAAACATTAAATAAAATACTTTTAATAAACTTTTTTATATTTAATTTTTAACTTTTAGTTTTAAAAATTACTTTTAGTTTTAAAAATTATTATTTTTATATCATGTTATTTATTTAGGAGGAAATAAGAATGCATTTACCAGATGGAATAATTCCATTAAATCAAGCTTTAGTTTATTGGGTAATAATGATCATTGCCTTGTTAATATTTTCATATAAGATGTCTAAAAATCAATCTGAGCAGCGTTTTGTCTTAATAGCATTATTATCAGTTGCAACAGTTGTGGCAACTTCAATTTCTATTCCTTCACCATTTGGAGTTCCTATACACTTTTTCTTAATTCCATTAGTTGTGATTTTATTAGGTCCTCTAAATGGGATTGCTGTGTCCTTTTTATCATTAGTAGTCCAATTATTTTTGGGAATGGGGGGCTTAACAACATTAGGTGCAAATGTTTGTGCAATGGGTATTGCTCTTAGTATAGGAACTTATATATTTTACATTCTTGTTTCTAAATTCAGTAAAACTATTGGAATTTTTGTTGCTACATTAATGGGAATTATTTTTGCAACATTAACTCAAATTTCAATATTAGTGATCTCTGGATCTACATCGTTAGAAATATTGATTTATTCATTACTACCTTTCTATTTATTTGTTGGACTAATAGAAAGTTTTGCAACTACTTTGATTGTTTCTACTATTGAAAGAGTAAAACCTGATTTAATGACATTAGATAAATTTTAATCATTGTTATTTATTTTAAACAACTTTTATTAAATAGTTTATTTCAAATAGCTTATTTTAACTTTTTTATATTAAATAGGTTCTGTTAAATATATTTAATTTTTAAAGAGATAAGATTTTAAAGATATAAGAATTACGGAGAAAAGAAGAATGAAAATTAAAGGAATTTTTATTATATTTATATTGTTTTTTGTAATAAATGGAATAAATGCACATGGTGTAGATGTTACTGAAGATGTTATGGTATTATCTGATGATTCAACAGGTGTTATAGCTAAAAAATTAGCTGAACAAATGGATTTTGATGTTAAAGTCTATAAATTTAACTCTGTATCTGATGTAGAACATCAACTTGAACATGCCTTATCAAATAAGAATAAGATGATTTTAGTTGTTGCATATCAGAATGTTAGTAATGAATTTTTACAACAACATAAAGATTTATCTAATAGGATTATCGTGGTTGATTCTGATGATGATTCTATTAAAAATGGTTTGATTAAGTTAAAACAGCTTAATAGTACTGAAAACATTAACTCTAATTCTTCAAAAATTTCTAATAATAATGTTGGGAATATGGATTTAAACTTTACATCATTGATTCTTATAATTGTTATTATTGGATTGGTTTCAGCTATTGGTACATATATAATAAAAAGAAAAAAATAATTTTTTATTTCTTTATTTTTATTTATTTTTAATAATTATTTTTTATTTTAATTTTTTATTTTAATTTTTTATTTAATTTTTTTATTCTAGCTTTTTATTTTTAATTTTTTTATTTATTTTTAATTTTTTGTCTTTGTTATGGAAATTGTAATTTTATTATAATAGTATTATTTTATTGAAAAGTATTACTATTTTTTAAATACTATAATTTTCCTTTAAAATTTAATATTAAATATATAGTAGTTACTTTTTTCCAATATTTATTACCATTGTTATATTTATTGAAATTTACTAAGAATAATAACATTTACTGAATAATTCTTAACTTTATAATGATATTATTTTATCAATGAGTATTACTATCGTACTTTTTAAGGGTTTTTTTAGATTATATAATAGTTTTACAGTTTATTAATAACTTTCACTGGATTTAAGATAATAATATCCTTTTATTTTAATTTTTGCAAGAAATTTTATGGGTTATTTTTTAGAAATCTTTAAATAGTTATTACTAAAAATTCAATTTATATCACGCAATGAGACTAAGAATCAGCTAATTAATACAATTTTTTATGACTATATGTTAATATAAAGAATATATTATTATATTGATATTATATTTATGCTATTTTCATATTATTGGGTATTGTTTGCTGTTTTTAGTAACTTTTTCTTGATATATCAAGTTTAATTTATTAAAATAAATTATAGGAGGTTTAATAATGAATAAAGTTTTAATAACGAATAAAAATAAATTAAGCATATTAATGTTGCTTATTTTTTGTTTATTTGCTTTAACTATAAGTACTGTTAGTGCTAGCGAACCTACCACTATAAATATCAATTCTACTAATGGAACTCTTAATGATAGTATTAATAGTATTGGTGATGGTTCTGAAGGGATTATAAAGTTAGCTGATGGTACTTATAAAGGTGTTAAGAATGTTAATATAACATTTAATAATAAAAATATCACTATTATAGGTAATTCAAGAGATAAAACTATAATTGATGGTGAAGGAGCTAATTGGAATACTAACTGGTTTATTAATGCGGGTTCAAATGCTCGTCTATCCTTGATCAATGTAACTTTAAAAGGTTTTACAAGCTCTGGGGCTTTAAACGATAGTGCAGCAATTAAAAATCAGGGAGATGGTCTTTATATATCTGGTGTAACTATTAAGGAGTCTTATCCTCAAAAAGGAGCTTCAAATCCTGCTAGGCCTGCACTAATTTGGAATAGTGGGGATAATTTTCTTATAGAGAATTCTTTAATTATTAGTCCTGGTATTTTTGAAGGACCTGCAAGAACTATAGCTACTAGTGGAAACTATTGTACAGTAGATAATGTAACAATATATAATCCTAATAGATATGGTATTGATAATTGGGGAGATTATTTTACAATTAAAAACTCTTTATTAACAGAAACAAATCCTTTTGCAATATCTTCAATGGTTTGCTGCCCTATTCAATCAAGTGGAAATCATATATTATTTACAAATATTACTGTTAGTAATTTTCCATGCTGTCCAATAGCTTTTGATGGAGATAATGTTACATTATCATATATTAAAGGATATAATAATTCTGAAACATTAAACTTTGCTGCAACTAATGTAAAGATCTTACATTCCTATTTTGATGGTGGTAAAGATTCTGCAATCTCTATTGTTGGTGGTGGAAATATATGGATAGAAAATTCTACATTTAAAAATTGTAAAGACTCTGCAATTAACAATGCTCCTTCAGCTTCAACTGATAGTCCTGGATACAATGTGACTGTTAAAGATTGTGTCTTTGAATCAAGTGAAAGAGCTATAAAAAATGCTGGAGATAATTTTACTGTTTTAAACTCAAACTTCACAAAAAATTCTGGAGACTTTGGTGCAGGAATTTATAATAAAGCTAAAGGTTTCTTAATAGATGGATGTATATTTACAAATAACTATGCAGATAATGGTGGAGCAATCTATCAAGATGAAAATGGAACTATGAATATTAAAAATTCTAAATTTATAAACAACAGAGCAGAGTATGGTAATGCAATATTTATCCAATACAGTGAAATGAATACTTCTAAATCTGAATTTATAAATAATAATGTATATAGAGGTACTGATGCTATTTATAATGAAAATTCAAATTCTTATAGTACTAACTTAAATATAATTAGTGCAACCCAAGCTAAAAATGGTGGAAAAATTACTGTTAAAGTAAAATCTACAGGAACCAATGGATTTATTGTAAAAGGTCAAATTGTGTCACTTAAAATTGGATCAAAAACTATAACTGGGAAAACGGATTCAAATGGAATTGCAACATTCACATATACACCTACTAAAACTGGAAAACTTAGTTTTCAAGCTATATCAAATGATGCAAAGATTAATTCTACACAATACAAAAAAGCTACTGTTTCAAGTTCTATAGCTGATGTTAAACTCGCTCTTATCAAACAAGCATCAGATAAAACTAAAACTATTAAAAAAGGCAAGATTTATCAAAAAACTATTCAATGGAAAAATACAGGTAATATAGCTGGATCAAAAATTGTTACAATTGATTTGAAAAAATATAAACTTTCCAAAGCTTCTTACAAATATGCTAAAAAAGCTTCTCTTAAAAATGGCAAATTAGCCATTAAATTGAATTTAGCTAAAGGAACTACTGGAAAAGTTATACTTACCCTAAGAAGGTAAATATATGTTTAAAAGTTTATTTAAAAATATTTTCAATTGTTTAAAGGTATAAAACATGTTTTTAAATATTTAAATATTTTTAAACTTTTTCCATGTTTTTAAACTCTTTTTCAATTATTTTTTTATTTATTATAATAAATATTAATTTTTTATTATAATAATATTAAAATCAATATTTGAATAAATATATTTAATAAATCTTAAATTATTGAATAAAATATTAAATATGGAATAAAATATTAAATAGGTGGAATTATAATTAGATTTAAGAGAATTATTTTAATATCATTATTTATTTTTGCGGTTATTGGATTTTCTTCTAATGTTGCATTTGCTCATGATCCATTCCCTCCAGAAATTAAGTTTGTATCACCTATAGATAACTCTAATGTTAATGGAATGGTTAAAATAAAAACTTCTATTAGAACTCATACAGCAATTGATGATAAAGGTGTTATTTATGAAATTTCTGGACCTAACAATTATAAAAAAATCATAACAGATAAAAATCCTAATGATGGATGGGAATGTGTATGGGATACTAGCTCAGCACCAAATGGTAGATATACTATAAAGGCTGAAGCATGGGATGTTGATTATCCTGAGGGACCTGGAATAAAAATCATTCATGTTAATTTAAACAATGTTAAAAAAGAGACAAAGCTTAGTGTTAATAATATAAAAGTTTTGGAAAATACTAATACTAATATAATGGCTACATTAAAGGATAGTTCAAATAAACCCATTCAAAATAAGCAAATACAATTTACAATCAATGGAAAAACATATAAGGGAATAACGGATAATGGTGGAATAGCTAAGATTAATTTTAGAGGTAAAAAAGGTATATATACTATTAATACTAAATTTGCAGGAGATAATTTGTATTCTTCATCATCAGGAAATGGAAAACTAACAATTACAAAGAATGCTTATAATTTGAAAGTGAGTAATATTTTTGCAGATAAAAATAAAAAGACTCAATTGAAAGCTATCTTAACCTACAATAATAAAAAGATATCTAATAAATATATTAAGTTTTATGTTGATAATAAATTAATTGGGTCAGCTAAAACTAGTAAGAATGGTATCGCTGCTATAAATTACAAAGTTAAATTAAATCCAGGTAAACATACGATTCAAGCTAAATATGGCATTGATGTAATTAATTCTGCTATTTTAAAGGTAAAAAAAGCTTGTGTTTATCCTAAAATCACTACAAGTAAAGCTAGACCAAAGGTGGGAAATACTGTAACAATATTTTATAGAATAATAAATCAGGGTCCTGATAGTGCAACAAATACAAAATTAACTTATAAAGTACCAAGTGGACTTAAATATATAAAAGCAATAGGTGCTGGTATTAAAAAATATAGTTCAAAGAAAAATACATTTTCTGTGACTATTAAAAAAGCTAAAGTTGGAACTTCATTGATAAAGCTTGTTTTTAAAATTAAAAAATCTGGAAGAGCATTATTAACTCCAAAAATTACCACAGATACATATAATACATATAATTTAAATAAAAAAACTTATATAACTATCATATAGCTATTTACAGGTTTTTATGGTCGTGATATTATTTATAAGCTTTTTTAGAGATAAATTTTATATATATTTATATTTATTATATATGTACTATGAATTTGTCATTATATATTTTATATTATATATTTTGTAATTATAAACTATTCTTTTTTATTTATTATTTTTATTTTAATCTACTTTTTTTAATCTACTTTTCTTATCTTATTTTTACTTTTATTTTTTATAAATTATATTTTTCATAAATACTACTAAATTTTATAAATATTAAGTCTAATAACTATAAATATTAAGCTTAAATATTTTCATAAACTATAAAATAAACCGTAAAGTTTAAATGTATTAAAGTTAAAATATTTGTTTATCCTTAATATGTTACTATATTATCAATGATTATAATTTAGAAAATATTGTATTTTTACTCTTATAATAATATAATATTAATCATATATTGTAGTTTATTAAGTATTTAATAGTTTATTAGCTATCTAATTGTTTATTAATAGTCTATCAACTATTTAATTTGTTGAAATTGATATTATTTCAAATTCACAATTTTAGTAAGTTTTTGAAGCTTTTTTCTCAATGAAGTATATATTTCTTCTTGTGAATGTTATGTTTCATTTGCTATATTATCTTGCCGAGATAGTCTAGCCTGGTAAGGCGCAAGACTGGAAATCTTGTGGGGATTTTCCCCGCCTGGGTTCAAATCCCAGTCTCGGCGTTTATTAGTATATAAAACGATTGAGATTTTTACTATTTATTCATTAAGTTTTATTGAAGTTAAATAAGTGATTTTTTTATTTTTTAATCTTTTTTAATTTTTTAATCTTTTTGAATTGCTATAATCGATCATTGTTATAATCGATTCTTAATTGTAATATAACTAATAGTGTACTCTTAGGATTTATAATTAATAAAAATCTTTTAATTAATGTTAACTAAGTTTAAATTGTTGAAAACTGTGTTTTGTATTAATAATTTTCATGCAAAACATTCGAATCCAGATTTCACGTCTCATGGATTCGCTCTACTAATCGGAGGTTATTTAATGGAAGACGATTTTAAGCACTTGGTGCGTATTTCCAGAAAGGATGTAGATGGTAATAAAACTATTGAACATGCTTTAACCGATATCAAAGGTGTTGGATTATCCTTATCAAGGTCTTTAGCTTTAGCTATGGGTTTTGATTTAAATCAAAAAATAGGATATATCTCAGATGAAGATGTCTTAAAAATTGAAGAAGCTTTAGAAGATCCTCAAAAATACAACATTCCAGAATGGATGTTAAACAGACAACGTGACTATGCTACTGGTGAAACTACTCATCTAATTGAATCTGATCTTGTTATGACTTTAAGAGATGATTTAAACAGAATGAGAAAGACCAGAAGTTATAAAGGAAGAAGGCATGAAGTCGGCTTACCTGTAAGAGGTCAAAGAACTAAATCTACTTTTAGAAAAGGTTCATCTGTTGGTGTAAGAAGAAGAAGAGGATAATTTAGTTTTATAGGCTTATTTTAATGTTATAATGTTAGGTTGTGCTTTAAACTTATTTTAATAATTTGATTATTATTTCTGGTTATTATAATTTTGTTTTTGGTTATTATAGTTTTATTTATTAGCTTTATTTATGGTTATTATATTAATTTTTTGTTATAATTAATTTTCATAGTAAATGATAGTAACTAATAGTGAATAAAATCTGATATTATATATTAAGCAATTATTAAGCTAATATTTTTAGTTAAATTATCAATAACATTTTATAAAATAATAAAATTTAAGGAGATTATATAATGGGTCATCCAAGAAAAGCAAGAAAAAAATATGATACTCCACCTCATCCTTGGAATGCTGAAAGAATTAAGTCAGAAAATAAATTAATGGTTAAATATGGCTTAAAAAACAAGAAAGAGATTTGGAAAGCTGACACTTTAGTTAGAAAATACAGTAGGGAAGCAAGATATTTATTAGGTTTCTCTCAAGACCAAGTAGAGGAAGAGAAAAACGAATTAATTGGGCATTTATCAAGACAAGGCTTCCTTCCAGAAAATGCTCATTTAGAAGATATTCTTAATTTAACTGTTGAAAACGTTTTAAGAAGGAGATTACAGACTGTAGTACATCAAAAAGGGCTTGCTAGAACAGCTAAAGAAGCAAGAATGTTTGTTGTGCATGGTCATATATCTATGAATGATAAAAAGATTGATTCACCAAGTTATGTAGTTAAACGTGGTGAAGAAGATCTTATAGGTTATTATACTCCTTCAATTGCTAAACAGATTCAAGAATATAATGCTGGAAAAGCAACAGGAAATGATAGTACTGATGCTAAAGGTAAGAATTTTAAAGGTAAATCTGTAGAATCTGATGCATCTTCTGAAAATCCTATCGAAAACACAGAAAATGTGCAAAATCCAGATAAAAATTAATAAATGGTGAAATAATGGCGAAAGATGAAAAATGGGGAATAGCTAATATTTACTCATCATTCAATAACACTATCATCACTGTAACTGATATCACTGGTGCTGAGACTATTTGTCAATGGTCTGGTGGAAAAGTTGTTCGTGCAGATAGACAAGAAGCATCTCCTTTTGCAGCTATGGAAGCAGCTACTAGAGCAGCTGATGATGCTAAAGAAAAAGGATATGTTGGTTTACATATTAAAGTAAGAGCTCCTGGTGGAAACGGTCCAAGAAGCCCAGGTCCTGGTGCACAAGCTACTATTCGTGCTTTAGCTAGGGCAGGTATTAGGATTGGTAAAATTGAAGATATTACTCCAATTCCTCATGATGGTACTGGACGACCTGGTGGTAAAAGAGGAAGAAGAGTCTAAGAAGGGTATATTATGGAAATTGAAGTCAAAAGTAAAGATGAAAATGAAATTGTTTTCATCATTCGTGATGCAGAAGTACCTTTTATCAATGCTATTCGTAGAATTGCTATGATGGAAGTTCCTAAAATAGCAATTGAAGATGTTAACATTGTTCAAAACGATTCAGCAATGTTTAATGAGGTTTTAGCTCACAGATTAGGATTAACTCCTTTAGTTTCAAATTTGGATGCTATTGATGGAATGGAGATGGCAGATGAATGTGATTGTGAGGATTATTGTCCTAGATGTAGTGTTTCTTTTACTTTAAATAAAACAGGTCCTGGAGTTATATATTCTAAGGATTTAGTTTCAACTGACTCAACAATAAAACCAGTATATGACACAATACCACTCTTAAAACTCAAAGAAAATCAAAATGTGGAATTAGAAGCAGTAGCAAAAATAGGTTTAGGTAAAGAACATGCAAAATGGATGCCTACTACTGTTTGTGCTTATAAACAATATCCTAAAATCACTTTTAATGAAGATTCAGAAGTTAATTATGATTTAGCTGATGTTTGTCCGAGAAATATTTTGAAATCTGACAAAAGATCTAAAGTATTAAAAGTGCAGAATATTGAAAATTGTTCTATGTGTAAAGCTTGTATGAGAGCTGATGAGAATAATTATATTGATATAAGTTTTGAGCCAGAGAATTTCATATTTAAGATTGAAACTGATGGATCTATACCTCCTGAAGAGGTTTTATCAAAAGCTTGTGATGTTTTAAATGAAAAAACAGACAAGTTCATCACGTTTAGTAAAAATTAATATTAGGATAAAGGAGAGAAAACTAATGGCTAGAAGAGTTATCAAAACAAATCCTAACCTCACTGAACTTATAAAAAATCTTAAAGATAAATCTTATAATGAGGAAGTAGCTATTTGGAAAGATGTTGCACAAAGACTAGAAAGGGCAAGTAGAAGACAAGCAGAAGTTAACTTGTCTGATATTAACAGGGTTTCTGAAGAAAATCAAACTGTACTTGTTCCAGGTAAAGTTTTATCTAATGGTCAACTTGACCATGAAGTTAGCATTGCAGCATTAAAATTTTCAAAGACAGCTCAAGAAAAAATTGAAAAATCTGGTGGAGAATGTATTTCTATCAGTGAGATAATCGAGAAAAATCCTAAAGGTAGTAATATAAAAATTGTTGAATAATTGATTTATTCAAACTTATATGTAAAACTACGATTTATTTAATAAAGGTGTTATTTATGATTATTGATGGAGAAGGACATATTTTAGGAAGACTTGCTAGTGTAACAAGTAAAAAACTTCTTGAAGGTGAAGAGATTGTTGTTCTTAATGCTGAAAAAATAATGCTCACTGGTTCAAAAGATTGGGCTTATGCTAAGTATAAACAAAGACTTGATAGGGCAAGTATTTCTAATCCAAGAGATTTAGGTCCAAAATATCCAAGAAGACCTGAAGAAATTTTTAGAAGAACTGTAAGGGGAATGTTACCAATTAAAAAATCTAAAGGAAGAACTGCTTTTAAAGGCTTAAAAGCTTATGTAGGTGTTCCAAAGGAATTTAATGATTTAGAAACATCTAAAGTACCTGATGCAGAATATGGGAATATTAAGAAAGGAATAGAATTAGGAGAAATTTCAAAACTTTTAGGAGCTAAATTTTAATTTTTAAATTTTAATTTTATTTAAATAATTTTATTATTTAGATAATACTAGTTAAATAATTTTATTTAGATAGTACTATTTCGATAATGTTATTTAGATAATTTTGTTTAGATAACTTTATAATTTGAATATTTTTATTTAGATTCTTTAATAGTTTTAATTAGGGATGTGTTTTAATGAAAAAAGTTGTTCACACAAGTGGAAAGCGTAAAACAGCTATTGCTCGAGGTACAGTTCAAGAAGGTAAAGGTAGAATTAGGATAAATAAACGTCCAATTGAACTTTATTCACCAGAGCTTGCTAGATTAAAATTAACCGAGCCTTTAACTTTAGCTGGTGATTTAGCTAATGATATTGATATTAATGTCAAAGTTATTGGTGGAGGAGTTATGGGTCAAGCAGAAGCTGCTCGTATGGTTATTGCAAAAGGATTAGTACAATGGACTAATGATATGGATCTTAAAGAAAAATTTGTTCAATATGATAGAACAATGTTAGTTGGAGATCCAAGACGTTCTGAGCCAAAAAAGTATGGTGGTCCTGGAGCAAGAGCTCGTAAACAAAAAAGTTATCGGTGAATCGATAAACTTTTTATATTTTTTTATAAGTATCGATAATTTTATAAATATCAATAATAGACTAATTGATTTTATTTTTAAAAATATTGAATTTTTTAAATTTAAAAATTTTTAAATTTTTTATTATATTATAAAATTAATACTATAAAATTAAATAGAAAATTAAATATAAATATAAAATCAAATAAAAATTAAATAAAATAGAAAATTAAATTTATATTTAAATTCATATATTTTATTATAATTAAAAAGGAAATGATGATTCAATATGATTCCTATACGATGTATAAGTTGTGGAAAGCCAGTTTCTGCATATTTTGATGAATATAATAGTAGGATAGCTGATGGGGAAGATTCAAAAGCTATTCTTGATGATATGGGTATTAAAAGATACTGTTGTAGGAGAATGTTAATTACTCACGTTGAAACATGGGAATAATGTTTGAGCATGAGATTTTTCTCTAATCATGAATTTTTATGTATTTGTTAATATTGGTATTTTTTATTATCAATTTTGTATAGTTAGTTAATTATGGAATTAATGAGGATATAAAATGGCAACAAATAAATTAACAAGATTTGAAAAAGCTAGACTTCTTGGAGCAAGAGCTCTTCAACTTTCTATGGGTGCTAAACCTTTAGTAAAAGTATCCGAATCTATTGATCCAATTGACATTGCTGCTTTAGAACTTGAAAATAAAGTTTTACCTTTAGATGTTAAAAAAAATGAATATAATAAATAATAATACAATAAATACTGAATTAAATACTTTATAAATTAAATACAATAAATTAAATAATGTAGATATAGTAAATAATATTAGAAATAATATTGATTATATAATAATATTAGTCTGATATAATATTTATTATAACAAATAATTAAATAAAAGAAAATAATTAGCTAAAAATTTTTATAATTTTTATAAAAACACATATTTATTATTAAAATATTAAAATAAAGATTAAATTTATATATTAAATAATAAATATAATTATTAAATGATAAACTATTAATAAATAAATTATTAATATATTTACAATACAATATGCTTATTTATTATTAATAATTATAATAAGTTATTAATTAATAAATTATTAATACTTTAATTTAAGTTATTAAAACTTTAATTAAAAATATTTTTATTAAAAATAAATTATATTATTAAATTAATAAATATATAAAATTTAATTATAAATAAGTAATAAATTCAATATTAAATATAAGCAATGGTTTTTAATGGTATTATATTAATCTATAAATCAACTTCTATTTTTAAAAAAGATTTTTAATCTCATTATAGGTTATATGGTTGAAATTATAAAACATTGAGTTATACTAATTTATATGATCGATTCTCAATAAGTACTTATTAATTATACTAAAATAAGTTAGATTAATAGAATAACTTAGATAATTAACTGTTATCTTTATATTAATATTTATTAATCTACTTGTAGTAATTTTTAGTATTCTTAGGATTTATTTTCTACTAGTACTATTATGGGTTTCATGTATCAATAAATCTTAATGAATATCCTTGGGGTGTTTTTTTGGATAGTGTTATAGAAGATGTTCGTGTTAGAAAAATTTTAGATAGTAGAGGAAATGCTACTGTTGAAGTAGATATTCTTACTTGGAATGGGTTTGGACGAGCTGCAGCTCCGAGTGGTGCAAGTACTGGATCTCGTGAAGTTGTTGCATTTCCAGATGGAGGAGTAGACAAAATTATTAGTGAAGTAGAGGATTTAATTTCTTCTGAACTAATTGGGATGGATGCTGAAGATATTGCAGATATTGATTTAGTTTTAAAAGAGATTGATGGAACTGATAATTATGCGTCTATTGGTGGAAATACTACTGTAGCAGTATCTATGGCAGTAGCTAAAGCAGCTGCAGCTTCATATAACTTACCACTTTATAAATATTTAGGTGGAAATTTTGTTAATGAAATTCCCTATCCTTTAGGTAATATGATGAATGGTGGAGCTCATGCAGGTGTTAATGCTCCAGATATTCAAGAATTTTTAATCGTTCCAGTTGGTGCAAATAATATTACTGAAGCGGTTTTTGCAAACTCAGCAGTTCATAAGAAACTAAAAGAGCTTATTCAGACTAAAGATTCTCTTTTTACTGGTGGTAAAGGAGATGAAGGTGGTTGGATTCCTAATGTAAGTAATGATATTGCTTTAGAAATTCAAGCTCAAGCTTGTGAAGAAGTTGGGGATGAAATTGGAATAAAAATTTCTCCTGCTTTAGACATGGCTGCTTCTGAGTTTTGGGATGCTAATCAAGAAAAATATATTTATTCTCAAGATAATGTTTCTAGAGATACTGGTGATCAGATTGAGTTTGTTAAAGATATAATTGAAACTTATAATATGATCTATGTTGAAGATCCATTTGATGAGGCTGACTTTGATGGGTTTAAAGAATTAAATTCTCTTGTTGGTGATAAATGTTTTGTTTGTGGTGATGATATATTTGTTACAAATAAAGAGATTCTAGCTAAAGGAATTGAGATGAATGCTGCTAATGCAATCATTATTAAACCTAATCAAATTGGTTCATTATCTGAAACTTATGCGACTGTTAAATTAGCTAAAGAAAACGATGTTGCACCTGTTGTTTCTCATAGATCTGGTGAGACAACTGATGAGACTATTGCTCACTTAGCTGTTGCATTTGGAGCACCTTTAATTAAAACTGGTGCATTAGGTGGAGAAAGAATAGCGAAATTAAATGAGCTAATCCGTATAGAAGAAGAATTATCCAATCCAATAATGGCTAAATTGAATAAATGAACTATTAAATAAAATTATTTGTAATTAAATTTAAAATATTTAAACTATTATATGCTTAATTCACAATATTTAGGTTATTATTTATACTTAATTTACAATACTTAAATTAATACTTATAATTAATTTATGATATTTGAATTATTATATACTTAATTTACAATATTTAAATTTTTCATGCTTTAAAAGTATAATGCTTAAATTATGATAAAGTCTATATGATATAGAGAGTTTAAAGGAGATATTATGGCAAAAGTAACTGTTGATTATGATAAATGTGATGGTGGAGATTGTGGTGAATGTGCAGATGTCTGCCCTATGGAAGTCTTAGTACTTGAAGGAGATAAAATAGTCATACAAAACCAAGAAGACTGTAGTTTATGTGAAGTTTGTATGGATGTTTGTCCTCAAGAATGTGTTAATGTTGAGGATGATTAATCTTCATAATATATTTTTAATAATATATTTTCATTAATGTATTTCAATAATAGCTAAATTTTTAAATTATATATAAAGATTATAAATTAATATAAAGGTGATATATTGTCAGAATTATTAATACCATTAGAAGAATACTTAGCAGCAGGATTACATATAGGAACTCAGCAAAAAACAAGTGATATGGAAAAATATATATTTCGTATAAGATCTGATGGTTTATATGTTTTAGATATTAGCAAAACCAATGATAGAATAATGGCAGCTGCTAAATTTTTGTCTAAATATGATCCAGAAGATATACTTGTAGTAGCTACAAGACAATATGGTCAAGCTCCTGTTAAGAAGTTTGGAGAAGTTACTGGTTGTAAATCAATTCCTGGAAGATTTATCCCTGGAACATTAACTAATCCTAATTACTCTAAATTCATTGAACCAAAAGTTATTGTTGTAACTGATCCAAGATCTGATTCTCAAGCTATTATAGAGTCTAAACAAATAGGTGTTCCTGTTGTTGCTTTATGTGATACTGAAAACTTATTAAGTACTGTTGATTTAGCAATTCCTGTTAATAATAAAGGTAGAAAAGCTATTGCTTTAGTATATTGGTTATTAGCTAGACAAATGTTGAGAGAAAAAGGTACCATCGGTGAAGATGAAGATATTAGTCTAGATGCAGCTGACTTCGAGTTAAAATTTTAAATTTGTGAATCTAGAGTCCTATTAAACAATATTAGATAAATAGAAATTATTAAATAGGAAATTATGGAATATGGATTCTTAAATATAGATTATTGAATAGAGAATTATTAAATATGAAATTCTTAAATATGAAAATTATTAAGTAATATAGAATTTTCATATTAATTGATTGAATAAATTTATTAAATCTAAAAAACATATTTAATATCATGATAAGAAAACCAGCTGTAGCAGGATTATTTTATGATAAAAATCCATCTGAATTAAAAAAAACTATTGAATGGTGTTTCAATCATAAATTAGGGCCTGGAAAAGTTCCTGAATTGGGAATTTCAGATGATGATCCAAACAAGGATAATATTTATGGTGCTGTTGTTCCTCATGCAGGATATTCTTATTCTGGACCTATCGCTGCTCATGCTTACTGTGAAATAGTTGAAAATGGCTTTCCTGAAACATTCATAATATTATGTCCTAACCATACTGGTTTGGGAACTGGGATTTCAATATTTAAAGAAGGTATATGGAGTACTCCTTTAGGAAATATTGAAGTTGATGAAGAATTTGCAGAAGAAATGATTATAAACTCTGATTTAATCGATTCTGATACATCTGCTCACATTAGAGAGCATAGCTGTGAAGTTCATCTTCCATTCTTACAGTACTTTTCCAATGATTTTAAGATTGTTCCTATAGTTATTTGGATGCAAGATATGGAAAGTGGCTCTGATATAGCTAATTCTATTACTAAAACAGCTAAAAAATTAGGAAGATCTATTTTAATGATTGCTAGTACTGATTTAACTCATTATGAATCTAAACAAATAGCTGAAAAGAAGGATAAATTGATATTGGATGCAATATCAAATATGGATGAACATTCTCTTTTAAAGGCTGTTGAAGATTTTAGAATTAGTATGTGTGGTTATGGTCCTACAATCGCTGTTATTAAAGCATCAAGATCTTTAGGCGCCAAAAAAGGGAAAATCTTAAAATACGCGACAAGTGGAGATATTTCTGGAGATTTAAGCTCAGTTGTAGGATATTGTTCAGCTATTTTTGATTAATTTCATAATTTGGATTATTAGGATTATAGTATTGGGATTATTAGATTAAGGATTATTATATTATCTAAGATTACATATTTAATATCTTGATTATATTTAGGACTATATGATTTCTAGTTATAGTTAGTTATAGTTATAATTTTTTAGTTGTAATGGTTTTAATACTTGTAATTAGTTATAGTTGTAGTTAATCATTGTTATATTGGTAGTTATATATTAGTTATAGCTATAATTAGTCATGATTACATTAATTATGGCTATTATGACTGTTTTAATCATGGTTATAGTAGTTAGGTTAATATGTTATAACTTTTCTAGTTTTAATTATCCTAATATGTATAATTATTATAATTATTGTAATTATTATAATAATGTTATCTTAGTAATTTTAATTTCTCAATTATTATTTTCATGGATTTCAAATGATTTAATTTAGTATTAAGTCTATAATTATTTAGATGTGTAAAAATGGAAATTATTGCTTCAGCTCCTGGTAAAACAATACTATTTGGGGAGCATGCTGTTGTTTATGGTGAACCTGCTATTGCAGGGGCTGTTAATAAAAGAGCAACTATAAGATTAAAAGAGGCTTCTGATGTTTCTATTTTTAAATCTAATGATTTGGGATTTGAGGCAGAATTAGACACTGTTGCTAAAAGATATAGGCTGAAGAAAGGAAAACCTGGTATAATAAAATATATTTTAGAAATTTTACATAAATGTCATGATCATAGTCCTATTGAATTGGATCTTTCTTTAGATATTCCTATTGGTTCGGGACTTGGATCTTCAGCAGCTGTAACCGTAGCTACTCTTGCAGCACTTTTTAAATATCAAGGAAAGAAATTTAATAAGAGTTTTATAGCTAAAAAAGCCCATGAGATTGAAAATAATGTTCAAGGTATGGCAAGTCCACTTGATACAAGAGTAAGTACTTTTGGAGGATTAATATATCTTTCAAAAGATAAAAAGATATCTAAATTTGATACAAATCTTAAATCTTCTTTTGTTATAGGTTACACTTCTAAACGTGGTAATACTGGAAGAATGGTTAAATCTGTAAAATCTTTAAAAAATAGGCATCCTATGGTTGTAACTCCAATTATAAAGACTATTGGTAAAATAACTGATGAAGCTAAAATAGCTATCATTAAAAAGCAAGAATTTAAGTTAGGGGAATTAATGAATATTAATCAGGGTTTACTTGATTCTCTTGGTGTAAATACTAATGAACTTTCTCGTATGGTTTATCTTGCAAGAAAAGCAGGAGCTAGCGGTTCAAAAATTACTGGAGCTGGTGGAGGAGGTAGTATTATTGCATGCTGTCCAAGAAATCAGGATAGGGTATTTAAAGCTCTTAGTTATCATGATAATGCTATAAAAGTCAACTTTTCAAATAGGGGAGTTTTTGTTAAAGAAATTAGATAAAATTAATATTGATAAAGTTAATATTAATAACTTTAATATTAAAAAATCTAATGTTATAAAAAATAAATCTATTATTAATAACTATAATATTAATAAGTTTAATATTAATAAATCTAATATTGATAAAATTAATTCAATAAATTTAATTTTAATACTGTTTATATCAATAAACTTAATATTCATAAAATTTTTAATACTAATTTATATTAATAAATTTAATATTCATAAAACTAATATTCATAAGATTAATATTCACAAAATTAATTCACAAAATTAATTCAGAAAATTAAAATAGGAGATTAAATGATAATTTTAAAGCTTGGTGGAAGTATACTAACTAATAAAAACTCAAAAAAAGCTGAGGTTAATTATACTAACTTAAATAGAATAGCTAATGAAATTAAAAATGCTCTTATTAATAAAGGAATGGATAATTTTATTAATAACAATTCTAGTGATCAAGGTTTAGTAATTATTCATGGTGCTGGTTCTTATGGACATCCTCCTGCAAAAAAATATGAAATTGGAAATAATTTTAATAATGATGAGTATCCTAAAAAAAGAATAGGATTCTCAAAAACTCAAATTTGTGTAAAAAAATTAAATACTATAATATGTGATGTTTTGGTTAATCATGGGTTGCCATGTGTATCTATTCAAGCTTCTTCGTTTATTACTACAAAAAATAAAAGAATAAATAATTTTAATTTAGATTTAATTGAGAGATATATTGATGAAGGATTTATACCTGTAATATACGGAGATGTAGTCCTTGATGATGAACTAAAGGTAGCTGTACTTTCTGGTGATCAAATTTTACAGTATATAGCGATAAATTTAAACTTATCTTCAAAATCAAATAAAAAAGAAGTTATTTTAGGAACAGATGTTAATGGTGTTTATACAAAAAATCCTAAAAAATATGATGATGCAAAGCATATTCCAGTACTTACTTCTTTAGATGATATTGATGAATTAGATTCAACAACCAATATTGATGTTACTGGTGGAATGATTGGTAAAATAAAAGAATTATTGGAGTTGGCAGAGCTTGGTATAGAGTCTAAAATTATCAATGCTAATGAAGATGGTAATATCTTAGATGCATTAAATAATAAAGATATTAAAGGAACTAGAATAAAATAATAAAAAGTATAAAATTTAAAAACAAAATAAGAAAAATAATGTTCATATGATAATATAACATTAGGAGATTTAAGCTAAATTTAAATTATTTAATATAAATTATTTAATATAAATTAGTTAATTATATAATATATTTAACTTATTCAATTTATTTGACTATTAACTTATTTAAATATTTAACTTATTTAATATTATTAGTTGATATTTTATATTTAACTGTTTATTTACTATTTAATTTATTTAAATTATTAATTTAAAAAAATAAGGAAAAATTAAGGAAAAACAAAATGATTTCAGATAGAAAATTAGAACATCTATTATTATGTAAACACTATGATGTTCAATACAAAAATAAAAATTCTGGATTTAAGGATATTGAACTTGTTCATAATGCCTTACCAGAAATAAACAAAGAGGAAATTGACATATCTACCAATGTTTTTGGAAAAAAATTAGAATCTCCTCTTTTGATAACTGCTATTACTGGGGGACATCCCTCAGCTTTTAAGATTAATAAAGAATTAGCTATAGCTGCTGAAAGTGAAAAAATTGGTCTTGGTCTAGGTAGTCAAAGAGCAGCAATCGAGAACCCAGAACTTTCAAATACTTATGAAATAGCTAGAGAAAATGCTCCCAATACTCTTTTAATTGGAAATATAGGGGCTCCTCAAATAATTGGAGATTCAAAAAACTCTAAAGAATTTGCTCAAAAAGCTATTGATATGATTGATGCAGATATACTAGCTATTCATTTAAATGCACTCCAAGAGTCAATACAGCCTGAAGGAGATGTCAATGCTACTGGTTATGTTAATTCAATTGAGAATATTGTTGAGGAGATTGATGTTCCTATAATGGTTAAAGAAACTGGAACTGGCATTGCATTTGAGGAAGGTAAAACTCTTGAAAGTGCAGGTGTAGATTTTATTGATGTTGCAGGTGCTGGTGGAACTAGTTGGGCTGCTGTAGAAACTTATCGTGCTGAAGATAGATATATTGGTGAGTTATTCTGGGATTGGGGAATTCCGACTGCAGTTACAACTGCTGAACTTTCAAATTCATTAGATATTCCTATTATATCTTCAGGCGGGATTCGTTCAGGATTAGATGCTGCTAAAGCAATTGCTCTTGGTGCAGATGCGGTTGGAATGGCTTTACCGATATTAAAAGAAGCTTTTGTTGGACATGATGAAATTATCAAATTTATTAATATATTTAATGATTCTTTGAAAATAGCTATGTTTTTAGTAGGTGCAAAAAACTTAGAAGAACTTAAAAATTCAAATCTGATTATAAAAGGCGATACTAAAGAATGGCTAGTGGAAAGGGAATTTAACACAAAAAATTATTCAAGGAGGAACTGATTTGACTGTAGAAGTTATTGCAATAGGTGGATATGAAGAAGTCGGAAAAAATATGACTGCTGTAAAGGTAGGTGAAGAAGTTATAATCTTTGACATGGGAATCCATCTTGATAGAATAAGTATCCATGAGGATACTGATATAGATAGAATGCATAGTTTAGATTTAATTGAAAGAGGAGTAATTCCTGATGATACTTTAATGAAGGATGTAGATGGGAAAGTTAAGGCGATTGTCTTTTCTCACGGGCATCTAGATCATATTGGGGCAGTAGCTAAGTTAGCTCATCGTTATGATGCTCCAATTATAGCTACTCCTTATACTATAGCGCTTATTGAAAGAACAATAAAGGGTGAAAGGAAATTTTCTGTTTCAAACCCTTTAAGAAACTTAAATCCGGGTGGTAAATTACAATTATCAAAAGATGTAACATTGGAATTTGTACAATCAACCCATAGTATTCCACAAGCAGTATTGCCTGCTCTTCATACTCGTGAAGGTGTTATTGTTTATGCAAATGATTTTAAATTTGATAACCATCAAAAAATATCTCCACCTCCTGACTATAATAGGTTAAGAGAATTAGGTAAAAAAGGTGTTTTATCTCTTATTGTTGAAACTACAAGAGCTAATGAGTTTCATGAGGTTAAAACTTATTCTGAAAGAGTGGCTAAGATTATTTTAGAGGATTTGATGAAGCAACCTCTAAAAGAAAAAACTGGAATGATTGTAACTACTTTTTCATCTCATGTTGAGAGAGTTCAAGCTATAGCTGATATTGCTAAAACTAGTGATAGACATATTTTCTTTTTAGGTAGGTCTATGGAAAGATACTGTGGTATTGCTGAAAATTTTGGAATATTAGATTTACCTGATAATGCTAGTGTTTATGGAAGTCCAAAGGCAGTTACAAAAGCACTTAATAAGGCTGAAGATAATAGGGAAGAATATTTACTTGTTACTACTGGACATCAAGGTGAACCTGATGCTTTACTTCCAAGAATAGCAAGTGGTAGAACTCCTTTTACTGTAAGGCCTGGAGATAATGTTATAATCTCTGCTCCAATTATTCCAAATCCTACAAATAAAGCTAATAGACATATGATGGAAAGAAGATTAATTTCAAGTGGTGCTAGAATATATTCTAATGCTCATGTATCTGGACATGCTGGAAGGGAAGATCATAGAGACTTTATTAGAATGCTTAAACCAAAACATATAATCCCTGCTCATGGGGAATTAGAAATGTTAGCTGCATATGGTGAATTAGCAGAAGAAGAAGGATATAGGATAGGTAACAACGTACATATTTTAAGAAATGGTCAAGCTCAAGTGTTTAATGAAGGATTTTAGGTTGTTTATATTTAAAAACTAAAATTATAGTTTGTTTAATAATTAGGAGGGATAGTCATGTCAAATATTAATGAAGATGTAGGTAAAGTATTAGGACAATATTCTAAAGATATTCATAAAGAAATAGGAAATACTCTTTCAAATATAGGGCCAGAAGATCTTCGTGAAGCTTCAATTTATCTTACAGAAGCTGGTGGTAAAATGTTAAGACCTGCTCTAACAGTTTTAGTCTGTGAAGCTGTTGGCGGGACTTTTTCAAGTTGTATAAAAGCTGCTGCTGCTATAGAATTAATTCATACGTTTTCACTTATTCATGATGATATTATGGATAAAGATGATATGAGACGTGGAAAACCTTCAGTTCATAAAGTTTGGGGTGAACCAGTAGCTATATTAGCTGGTGATACTTTATTTTCAAAGGCTTATGAACTGGTTATTAACTCAAAAAATGAGATTGATTCTTCAAATCCAGAAGAGTGTTTAAATCGTGTAAACAGAACTTTATCCACTGTTGCTGATGCTTGTGTTAAAATATGTGAAGGTCAAGCTCAAGATATGGGCTTTGAAGGGAATTTTGATGTAAGTGAAGAAGAATATATGGAAATGATATTTAAAAAAACTGCTGCATTAATTGCTGCTGCCACTGAATCTGGAGCTATAATGGGTGGTGCTAATGAAAAAATTGTTTCAAATATGTATGATTATGGTAAACTTATTGGTTTAGCTTTTCAAATTCAAGATGATTATTTAGATCTTGTTAGTGATGAAGGTTCTCTTGGAAAACCTGTTGGTAGTGATATTGCTGAAGGTAAGATGACAATTATAGTTGTAAATGCATTAAACAGGGCTAATCCTGAGGATAAAAAAAGAATTTTAGAAATTTTAAAGATGGGTAATGAAAGTGGTAATTGTGATCAGGTATACGTAGATGAAGCAATATCTCTTTTTGAAAAATATGGTTCTATTCAATATGCTCAAAATATTGCTCTTGCAAATGTTAAGGAAGCAAAACAACTACTTGAAATATTGCCTGAATCTGAAGCTAAACATACACTTTCATTAGTTGCAGATTTTGTACTTTATAGGCAAAATTAGTTACAGAATTAGTATATAAAATTAGTATACAAAATTAATATATAAAACTAGTATATAAAACTAGTATTAAAATTGCTAATTTTGTATTAATAAAATAAAATTAACAATACAAAATTTATTAATACATTTATTATACCTTTATTATATAAATTTATTAATTGGGTCTTATTAATAAAAAAATTATTATATAAACATAATATTATTAATATAAAAATATAAAATTACTTAAATGTTATTATTTATATCTTTCATTATTATTTAAAAAAATTAAGGTGTTAATTTGACTGATGAATTAGAAATAATTGAAAAGCTATTAAAAGTCAGTATTGATGATAAAGATAATGGTATTTTCAATTCACAAATTGAAACAATTAATGATTTAGTTGTTAGTGATTTATCTACTGGAGACTTAATTGATGTATTAATTGGAATTCAAATCCAAAGGGTTTCATTAGGTTTTAGAAATGAATTAGACAATAAAAAATTAGATAATTCTTGTGAATCAGCTGTTGAAAATTTGATTCAACTTCTGAATTTAAAAGGAGACAATGAATGTGAAGCCTTTGATGGTGATGCATCAATAGAAATAAATCCTTTTAATTTTAATCCTTAATTGAATAAAACATGATTGAATATATAATTATAGTTTGAATTTAAATATAATAATGTTTTTTAAATATTATATCTAATATTTTTTAAATATTTATTATAATATTCTTTTAAACATAATAGCTAAAAAATAATAATATTCATTTAAAGTTTGAAGTTTTTTATTTTTTCCACCAAATTAAAATCCAATCTGCTTTATCATTAGGATTTTCTAACATTCCTTCATTATTTTTTCTTAGATTTTTTTCAAGGTATTTATATAAATTTTCTTTTTCTTCTTTTGTAAAAGTGTCTAATTGCCATTTACCATTATCCATTGCGTCTTGAACAGACTTATATTTCCTATTTGTTTCAATTTCAAGATTTTCTATATTTGGATAAATATTCATACTTATAAGAATATTAAAAAGATAATCATAAGGTACAAAATCATTTTTTTCTTTTCCAATACTTTCATAAAAATCATTTTCAAATTTCCAATTCTTTGGACCAAATATTGTTATATAAACATATTTATTAGCTATGCTGTTTACATTATTTATGGTATCTTTTATTGGTGATATTCCATTGATAGATCTTGATAAAAGGACAATATCCTTATTTCCAACTTCCTTCAATGTCACATCTTCAAGATTTTCTTTCATGGTTTTGATATTATCAATATTTTCAGCTTTACATTTATCATCTAAAATTTCAAGCATTCTTTTTGATGAATCAACAGCAGTTATAGATTTAACCTTTTTAGATAGAGGTATTGTAATTGATCCTTCACCACAACCTAGATCAATAACAGTATCACCTTTATCTATTCTCATTTTTGAAAATAGTTTTTTTTGATATTCATCTTGTTTGGAACGTTTAGAAAATTTATCTGCTTCATTATCCCAGTTTTTTGGCTTTCTTCTTTTTTTATGTAATTTTTCTTGCCAAAAAAATTCCCAGTCTATATCTTCAGGATCACTTATGCAATTTTGCTTTTTAATTATAACACTCTCTATTAATTATCTTTTAAATACTATTATCTTTTAATAATATTATATTTTATGTAATATTATTTTATATATTATTATAATTTTATAATATTATTGTTCTTAAATATTATAATTCAAATATCCATATTATCATTATTATTATTTTTTAATTTTTTTTTTTTTTTAAAAAAAAATGATGATACTACTTTTATAATATTAGTACTTTTCATTGTTTGAATATTTGTTATAATTATTATGTTGAATTTGTAGGAGGAATCATGATTAATTTGCCCGTAGTCGGATCTTTATAGACTGTTCCCATATTTTCCATTCCTTCACTTTCTCCAGATTCAACATCAACCGTTCCATTATAATTTTCTCCCTCTTCTACGGACACTGCTTCTTTTATTCTATTTGCCATTTTCTTTTTTTCTTCAGGTGTAGCATCATTAAATATTATACTTTGCATATTCATAGACATAACTGCAAATATTAAGAAACCAACAGCTAATACAAGCATGGCATCAGTTAAATTTGCCATTCCTGCGAGAGGATCATCATCACCACTACTTTTTCCTAAAAATCTTCTTTTCTTAGACATTGTACCAACTCTTTTTTATTATCTTAGAGTTTATTTTTTTCCAGAATTTCTAGAGTAGAGTTGATTAAAACTTCAAAATTAGATAGATCTTCTTCATACCAACGTTTTCTAAGTTTTGAAACAACATAAGATACAGCTGAAGCTGCTAATCCAGTTACCGTTGTGTCAAATGCTATTATTATTGCTTGAGCTAATAATTCTATATTCCCTGCTCCAAGTGCTGCAAGTCCTGGTCCCATTGGAATTAAAGTTCCCATAAGCCCAAATGTTGGTCCGAGCCTTACCACCATATCTGTTTTCTCAACGGCTTTTTCCATTCTTAACTCTTCTTCTTCAATAATTTTATCTGCAAATGCTCTTTTAGTTTCAGTTCCAAAATCTTCATTGTTGATAACTTTAATCATAGCTAATTTGTATTCTTCATTAATATCTGATTCTTTTATTGCTTCTTTCATTTGATTTGTGTTATTCAAGCTATTAAGTGATCTTATTAATGATTCACTTTCTTCTAATTTGAATTTTTTTCGAGAAGTGTATTCAGCTATAAGCCCTCCAACACTTATTAATGCAAATATAACAAATAATATTAGTATAATTATTACTGGTATTAGTAAACTTTGAGAGATTGCGTGTAAAATGCCTGTTAGAATTCCGCTTCCTATAATGTCCATGATATCTTTCTCTTTTTTAATTGATTTTCATTATTTTACTTTTTGATAATCTTTTTAATATTAATCTTTTAGCTATAATCTTTTAGTTGTAATTCTTTAGTTGTAATTTTTAATATTAATTTTTAAATAATAACTTTTTAACAGTATTAATGTTCATATAACTTTTAAAATTATAATATTATTAATTTAAATTATATTTAAAACAAATTCCTAAACCTTTTAGATTTTTTAAATACAAATCCAAAAGCTACTGATATTAATACAATTATTAATATGTATATCATCATATTAGTTTCTGGAAAACTCAAAGGAGTCATATTTTGACTTAAAACATTTTGTAGATTTGGAACAAACATATATAATGTAAAATATAGTATTCCTGAGAGCATTAAAAAAAATCCAAAAATCCCATTAAACATTCTTTTTGGAGTTCTTATTTTTCGGTATAATATAAAATATGAGGCTATTATTAAAATAATTGAAATTCCTACCGAGATTAATCCTAATTCAAATATAGATAACCAAATTGAAGGGGCAACATAAATTATATTAATTAATATTGCTGCATAATAACTAAAAAACAATAATATTAATGAGAGTTCTTCATTTATTTTATAAATTATTTTAGGATACTTTCTTTCTATACTTTTTTTTGATTTTATTTTAAAATCTAAAATAAACCTATAACCAGTATAAATCAATACCATTCCAATTATTGTCATTATGAAACTTATATTATTATTTATTGTAGGAATTATTGATTTACTAAAAATATTTGAAATAAAAACTGACACTAAGATTAACAAACCTAAATATACTGCTATCAATATTGAATTATTCTTATTTATAGAATTATTTATTAAAGAAGTAGATATAGCTATAGAAGACAACACAATAACTATTATATAAGATAAAACTTGTAAATCAATCATTTTTCCACCTTAAAATGAGGTTTTTTTATCTCTTCTTAACATATATCCCACAATTATCGAACCTAAAAGTAGTCCAATAATTAATATTCCTAAAGCTTGACTATCTTCTATTTTAAATAAGTTCTCTCCATCATCAATATTTATTACTTTAGCTTGTTGTGTTGAAGATTGAGCTGCAGAACTAGATCCAGAAGAAGAAGAGGCTCCTTCACTTAATTGATTTGAAGAAGGATTTGATCCTCCAGGTGACCCAGTACCTATTCCAATAGTTCCAAGACCATTTCCGCCAATACCTAAGCCTCCTAGACCTCCATTTCCAGGATTTCCAGTTCCTCCATTAACAGGAGTTTTTCCATTATTATTGTTATTGATATTTTCAGTGTAGGTAATTCCTAATTGGAATCTTTCTACTCCTGCTATTGCGTTTAAAATTCCTCCTGCCTGATTTTTATCAAAATTTTTGCCAAAATTAACTGTAGCTACTCCGTTTACTGTAGTAACCCATATTTTTTCTCCATTAACTATGAAAAGAACATCTATTGGAGGTAAATCAGTCATAGTCTGACCATTATATGTAAAAACTCCCATATAAACTCCATTTCCACCACTTTTAAGTTTAAATTGTATCATTCCTGATTTTAACTTAGGGCAAATATTAGCTAAATAATCAGCATTAGCCCCATACCAATTGGGTCCAATTTCTAATGTATCATAATAGCTTGAATCTCTAAGTTCAACATCTTTACCTGTGTTTGATGAAATATCATTAGATGATATATCTTTTGCTTTATTATCAATATAATTTGGACCAAAACTAATTCCTTCTACATTATACCTGATGGAATTAGTTTTCATTGTTACATAAGAATTATCAATAGAATCTAAACGTATTCCATAATGATTGTAAGAAATGTTATTATGGGTTAGATTGAGATTTGTAAGAATACCTTCGGCTAATATTCCAGTTTCTTCATTATTTTTTATGTTATTATATTTAATCTGAGTATATTGAGTTTTATAGGAGTATATACCTGATTTTTTATTATTGTATACTTTATTGTTTATTATGTTTGTTTTTTTAGTACTTTTTAAGCTAATTCCATTCTTGTTATTTGTAATGTTGTTACTTTTAATATCCACGTTATTTGTACTATCTAAAGAAATTCCTTCATTATTATTATCTAATTTGTTGTTTTCAACATAGATATTATTACTATCTTTTAAAGAGATCCCTTCATCCGATTTTGTAATATTGTTATTGTTTATAGTTATATTGGAACTTTTAGAAACTGATACTCCAGAATCTTTAGCAGTTATATTATTTTTTGATGCTTTAATGTTTTTAGTGTTGTTTAATGTTATTCCGTTTCCATCCTCATTATCCAAATTAAAACCTGAAATTGTTGTACCTGATGCAGAACTTCCATTTATGAAAAATATTGTTTTTAATGAGCTACTATCAGAACCACTTATTATTGTTCCAGAATTACTTATAATATTTAATTTTTTGTTTATTGTTAAAGTTAAGTCTTCGTAAAAACTTCCTAAAAACTTAATTGTATCTCCTGCTGTAGCTGTATCAATTATTTTTTGGATTTGTTTACTTAATGATAATCCAGTTTGATTATAAGATGAAGCATCATTAATACTTATTGTTTTAGCCGTAGCTGTATTAATGCTCATTATAGCTATTAAACTAAGAAATAATAAAACAATTAATATATTTTTTTTGTTTTTCATAATTTCATCTTTGGTTTATTTTACGAATAATACAAGTTAATACAAACTTTTATCAATAGGATTAAGTTATCATATCTTACATTGTATTCTTATTAAAATTATTAAATTTATATAATTCATATAATTGTGATTTTAAAATTTATTGATAAAAGTCATTAAAAACTATTATAATCTACTGAATTTTGTTTTAATTTAATAAAATTTCTATTTAATTTATTTTAAATTAATATTGGATTCAATATTAATTTTAAACTTAATTTAAAATTTTAATTTTTATAATATATATAGTAATATATGTTTATCACGTTATATATATTATTTCATATTGTATTTAAAAATTAGTATTTCATTTTTGATAATTTTCATATTTTTGATAATTTTTAGAGATGACTTTAGAAATAGTTTTTAACTTTTATTAATACAGATAATATAAAGAAATAATTATATTTAAAAAAAAATTTAAAAAATAATCAGAATAATATGTAAATTTGGAATAAATTGAAATAATTATAAATTTGAAATATTCTGAAAACAATATGAAAAATATTGTAAAAATAATTATAGTAATTGATAAACATGATTAATGTATGAGTTTAAGTTAAATAATCTACTAAAAGATTTATTTAACTTATTTACATTAAATTTTACATACATTTAATTTGTAAATGGATTTTAGATAGAATTTAGAAGTTAAATTTAGTTTTAAAATATTTTCTAATTCTAAACCACTTTCACATATTTATTTTGTTTTTTACCATTTACATTGAATGCAACTTTTTTAGTTCCTTTACTGGTTCCTTTTAGCTTCATTTTCAATGTCACTGATTTTTTAGCAGGTAATTTCACTATCCATTTATTTGTTTTTTTACTGTATTTAGTTTTATAGTTTACGTTGTAGGTTTTAAGTCCTTTAGAGGGTGAAATTCTAACTTTTATATTTTTAGAAGATGTTCCGTAGTTTTTAATAGTTGTGTATGCTGTGACATATTTGTTCTTTCTGATTTTTTTAGTATTAATTTTATTGGAATTTTTAACTTCAACTGCAGGATTAACTTTTAAACTAGTTAAACTTGATTTTTTATTGAAACTATCACCAGTTAATGTAGCTGTGTTTTTAAAGGTTCCTGCTTTATTAGGAGTTATATAAACATTTAAAATTGCTTTTTCATTAGCTTTTAAAGAATTCACTGTCCATATTTTATTATTTTTATTGAATGATCCTATATTTGTGTTAAAACTTTTTATAGCAAAGTTAGGGATCATATTTTTGATATTTATGCTTTTAATTATTTTTTGCCCAATATTTGAAACAGTTATTGTGTATTTAGTGGTTTGACCAGTTTTAATAGTTGGAGATGAAATTTTTGAATTAATACTTATTGATTTTTGAGGTATATTATTGTCATTTATAGATAATGCAGTTTTAGTTAAAAAATATGTATAAATCTCGTTTCCAGTAGAACTATAATTATATTCTCTAAAATCAGCTATTCCAGTTCCATTTTTGATTAAAACATATTGGTATTGACTATTGTTATTAAGATTGACTTTCACATAATTAGGAATCATTTCTTTAATTATTTTTCCAGTATCATTTGTTGTATAAGCTATTTGGAAAATACCTTTTGATATTTCTGATAACTTTATTAGTATTATTCCAGTAGTTGTTTTAGAACATACACTTACTCCACTTCTATCATTTGTACCATAGAAATTATATCCTATAACCAAAACTGCACGATGTTGATCATCTGTCTGAACTCTTTGAATCTGAAATGTATTAAACCCAGTATTATATAATAGATAGTTATATTCAATGGTTGGTTGACCTGAGGTATTTGTACCAGAATCCATATAAATTCCATTTTTTTGATTGTTAGTTATCATATTACTTATAATACTAAGAATATTATAGCTACTATTAATATAAACTCCAGATTGGCCTTGATTTTCGATATAGTTATATAATACTTTTATATTATCTTGTAATTCCCCATTATTATTGAAGTACACACCAAAACCATTATTATTTGAAATATTGTTATATGATATTTCAGTGTTGTTTGTATTTCCAGTGGAGATTATACCTTCATCGTTATTTGTGATAGTATTGTTTTTTATTACTGTATTATTTGAATTATTTGATGATATTCCAGTTCCTGAGTTATTTATTCTATTATTAGTAATAACTGTATTTAAACTATCTAAAATTGTAATTGCTATACCTTCAGCTGTAATATTATTACTACCTATTTTTACATTAGTCGCATTATCAATTATAATTCCCGCTTCTTTTGCATTAATGTTGAATCCTTCAATTTTAGTTCCACTTCCACCACTTAATATTCTAAATATTGGCTCTTCAGGATGATTATTACAACTATTAAGTACAGTTCCAACATCACTTACTATATTTAATGTTTTATTTACAATAATATTAGCTAAATGTGTGTATTCACTTCCTTTAAATAGTATTGTATCTCCACTTGAAGCATTGTCAATTATTCCTTGTATATACTCCATATTTCCTGGCATTCCTTTATCTTCAACATCAATTATCCAAGTATTATTTGCTCCATAAATTGTATTAAATCCTAAAGGAGATGATATTAATAATATAGAAAAGATAGCTCCTAAAAGAATGATTTTTTTTGTTTTTATTTTAAACACCTCTCTTAATTAATTTAAATTAAAACCTAAAAATTCTAATAAAAAATATATAATTTGTTATATATAAGGATAATATTAATATTAATAAAAGTATTATTGATCTTAATAATTATTAATTTTAATAATTTTAATAATATTAATTATATTTAATAATTAAATTTTGAAATTTAGAAAAATATCAAAAATAAGTTAAAAAAAATTAAAAGTATGGATTAGTATATAAATTTTAATCATATTTTTATTCTAATCATACTTTTTATTTAGATATTAGTTATTTGACAACTTTTACAGATTTGGTTTGTGATTTGCCGTTTGTTGTTACTTTTACTTTTTGTGTTCCGGTTTTTGTTGCTTTGACTTTCATTTTTAGGGTTATTGTTTTTTTAGCAGGAACTTTTTTGACTGTCCATGTTTGGCTTTTTTTGTTGTATGATGCATAGCTACTTTTACTTACTGCTGCTACTTTTAATCCTTTGGTGGTTGCTATTTTACTATTGAATGTACTTGAGTTATCTAATCCAGTGTTTTTAATTGTAGTTGTTATATAGAAATATTTATTTCTCTTTACTTTATTTGCACTGAATGCATTACTACTAGATACTTTAATATCTTTATTTACAGTTAATTTTGTTGGATTTGTTGAAGTATCATTTTGTGTTGAAGTTTTTAATGTTGAAATAATGTTTTTAGTTCCTGATTTTTTAGTTTGAACTTCAAGTACTAAAGATGCAGTATCTCCACCTTTTAAGCTGTTTATAATCCATTTGTTATTAGAAAATGCTCCAGTAGATTTGTATGTTACAACAGAGTTTGCAATACTTGATAATAATCCTGTATCAATAGTTATTACATCTGATGTTCCATTTCCAATATTTTTAACAGTTAAAGTATATATTAGTTTTCCACCATTTTTCACGACGTTTGTGCTTATTGTGTCTGTAAGTGTTAGGTTTGCATTTGGTGTTGGAGTAGTATCTTCAAAATAGTTCATGAACACATCAAAATTTCCTATTTCATTACCCCATCCTGATTTTCCAGTTGATGGTTGATCTGAGGTTGAATTCCACCAATCACCACCAACATATTCAGCATATCTCCAACCATTTTCTGAAAAAGTATTATTATCTAATATTAATTCTTTTCCTACTGTACTTTGAATTATATTTTCTAATAATATACCAAATAAATAACTTTTAGAAATATTATTTCCTGATACAATTATACTTTCAAGTGTTGTTGGTGCTCCATGTTGTGTGTCATTAGCTTTTATAATAATGCCTATATTATTCTCTATAATATTATTATTTTTGATTATAGCATTATTACATGATTTTATTATAGCTAATCCAACTATACTCATATTAGATATGTTATTTCCTTCAATTTCTATATATTTAACTCCTCCACCAAAAAATACACCATATTGAGCATTATTCATTGTGTTATTTTTAACAAATATATTTCCTGCATTTTGGTAAAATGACATTGCATTTCTTCCAAGATCATGGAAATCATTATTAGTTACAACTGTATTGTTTCCTCCGCCAACACCAATAGCATCACGGAAGTTACTTGCATTAACATTTTTTATTGTAAGGTCTCTCACTTGACTAGCAGTAATTCCAGTTCCATTATTTTTATTAGCTCCAGTAAGTGTAAGATTGTCTAATGTTATATTAGCTCCATTAGTTACAGTTATTGCAGACATAGCATTTAATGTAAAATTAGATATTGAAATATCTTTAAATACATCTGGATCGGAAGTATTAATTGCTAATTTGAATATAGGTGTGTTAGCGTCTTGAATTCCAGTTATTGTAGCTCCATTACCTAATATTGTCAAGGTTTTACTAATGTTTATTGAACCAGCAAGGTTATAAGCACCATCAGTCGCAAAACTTATTATGTCTCCTACTCCCGCATTATCAATTATAGATTGGATAGCAGATAAATCAGCGTTATTATCTATATTCCATGTTTGTGCTGCTGATACAGACGAAGTCATTGTTCCTATAGCTACAAAAAGTACTAATAGGAACATTAATCTTAGTTTGATATTCTTAATTTGATCATCTCCATTTTTTATCATAAATTAGTTTTTAGTTTCTAAATTTCTATTTATTTACTTTTACTAATTCAATCTAGTTTTTTAATTAATTTTTAAGAGATTTTAAAAATTAATTATTATCTAAACTATTTTTAAACCATTTTTACAGCTATTATTTAAAATTAGCTACCCTGTTTTCAATAAAACAACAATAAATATTAAAATAATTTATTGGGGTATTAATTTTTTGGTTTATAATTATTAATTGTATGATAATAATAACTGCATAATAATAATATTTCGTATTGAATATATATACATTTCGACTTATTTTTTCATTATTTTATTATTAATTTTGAACTATAACGATAGTGATGTTTTATAGTATTCACATGACTATATTTTTTTTAAAAATTTTATTTTCTTTTTTTAAGGTTTTAGATAGCTTTAAATATAATTATGAGTAAAATGTTATGTATAATAATACATTTCGTTTTGTATTTAAGACATTTCGTTTTGTGTATACTTGATTATAATTTAATTCAAATTTAAATAAATTAAAAATAGGTAATATTATGGATTCTAATGATTGTATAAAAGATCCCAATGATTTTGACTGGGAAAAAGCTTGGGCAAACGAAGTTGGATCTAAGAAAAGAGAAAAGAAATGGACTAAAGATACTCCTAAAATTCATTTTGAAAAAATAGCTGTTAAAGATGAATATCATGAAAAGTTAATTCCTAAGTTAATACTGGAGGATGATGACACAGTTTTAGACTTGGGAAGTGGTGAAGGTGCTGTAACTTCATTGATAGCTGAAAAAGTTAAATCTGTAACTGCTCTTGATTCTTCACCAGTTATGCTTGATATGCTAAAACAAAGAATTGAACATTATAATATTGATAATATTGATATTGTTGAGAGTGATATTGAGGATGCAACTGTTGATAATGTTGGAAAATTTGATGTTGTTGTTGCTTCAAGATCTTTTATGGGAATTCATGAGATTAAAGATACAATTCTAAATATTCAAAAAATAGCTAAGAAATATGTGTTTTTAGTGGTATTTGGAAGGAATAATTGGAAATTAGAGAAGAAATTCTATGAGGAAATTGGAAAAGATTATCCTGATTTTGCACCTTATGATTATTTATTTAATTTATTGATTAGTTTAGGAATCTATCCTAATATTGAAAATTTTGATCTTTTAGGTAATAGGAAGTATGATGATATTGAAGATGCATTTATCAGAATGAAATGGAAGATGAATAATCTTTCTGAAGAGGAAGTTGAGAAAATAAGGCCATTTTTAGAAGAAAATCTAAAGCTTAATAAAGAAGATGGGAAGCTAGAGAATCTTGAAGATAAAGCTGATTTAGTATTAATGTGGTGGAAAAATAAGTAACTTAGCATTAAATATGATATTTAGCATTAAACATAATGAGATACTCAAATATCAATGAATAATTTAATACTAATAACTAATTTATGGTTAAATAGATAGTTTAATAATAAATAGCTAATTTTTATTTATTTTTTAATGGGGTTGTAAATATTAATAAAAATATTATACTTGTGGTCGTAGCTATATTGATAGTTTCTGGTGTTGGAATCGCTTACTACTTTAACCCAGGTTCATCTATATCTCAAGATGGAAATATCACCATAACTGACATGGTTGGTAGGACAGTTACTGTTCCTAGTGATGTTTCAAATGTAGTAGCTACTTCTCCTCCTATGACTACAATGGTTTATATGCTTACTCCTGATAAATTAGGTGGACTGAATTATCAGTGGACTGATATTGAAAAAGAATATGTAAATAGTAAATATCTTAATTTACCAGTAATTGGTGGATGGTTTGGACGACAGGATGGTAGCTATGAACAGATTATTTCTGTTAATCCTGATCTTGTAATTGAGGGAGCTATGGGTGATGTTGATTTAGCTACTGTAAATGAAAGACAAACTAAATTTGGAACTATTCCTGTTGTTGGAGTTACTGATAACTCTGATGTTACTAAAATTACTCCTTCAATTGAATTTATGGGGAAATTACTTGGTGCTGAAGATAAAGCTAATAAATTGATTGATTTTACTAATAAATATCTTGATAAAACTGAAAAAGTTTCAAGTTCTATTCCTGATAATGAGAAAAAGAAGGTTTATTATGCTGAAGGTGATGAAGGTCTTCAAACAGACCCAAGTGGTTCTTTACATGCTCAATTAATTGATATTGTTGGTGGAAAGAATGTTGCAGATATTCAACTGCAAGAAGGAGTTGGACAAGTTGATGTTTCAATTGAACAAGTTATTAAATGGAATCCTGAGGTTATAATAACTACTAGTCCTGACTTTTATCAAAAGGTTTACAATAATTCTAAATGGGCTGATATTGATGCAGTTAAAAATAAACAAGTTTATTTGTCTCCACAATCTCCATTTAAATGGTTTGACAGGCCTCCTGGTGCAAACATAATTATTGGTATTCCATGGACTGCTAAAGTCATATATCCAGATAAATATTCTGATATTGATCTTAAATCTGAAGTTAAGATGTTTTATAAAGAATTTTATCACTATGACTTGAGTGATGAGGATGTTGTAAATATTCTTAAAAGCAGTGGTTTAAAAGAAGAAAATATGTAACTTTAATAAATGTTTAGTTTTATTTATATAAAATTTTATTTATATTTTTATATAAATTTATATTATTTATATAATTTTTATAATTCAGATTTAATTTATATAATAAGTTTTATATAATAAGTTTTAATTTTTTATTAAGACTTGATTTTCTTTATTTATCATTTTTATTATAATTTTTCATTATTTTTAAATCACTAACCAATAATTTTATTATTAATATATATTATATAATAATATATTTTATATATACATATTAAATGAATATAGATTAAAATAATAAATATTGGTGGTGAAAAAAATGTGTACGAGTATTTTTACTAAAACTGAGGACAATAAACATTTTTTAGCAAGGACAATGGATTTTTCATTTCCTTTAGAGGGGAATCCTGTTTTTTTACCAAGAGATTATAGCTGGCATGTTTTTGGTAAGGAAATGACAAATAAATATGCTATGCTTGGTACTGGTCGAGGAATAGCTGGAAATTATATTTTTACTGATGGAATAAATGAACATGGTCTTGCTATGGCTGAACTTTATTTACCTGGTGAAGCTGTATATAATAAAAATGAAGTTAAAGGTAAAAATAATTTAGCTCCATGGGAATTTTTGAATTGGGTTTTAGGTAATTATAAGTCAATTGCTGATTTAGAAAAGAATTTAAAAAATATTCGGTTAATAGATACTGAAGTACCTATAATGAATAAGTCAATTCCTTTACACTATATCTTTGCTGATGTTACTGGTCGTGTTGTTGTAATTGAGCCTAGTGGTGGTGAATTAAAATTTAAGGAGAATCCTGTTGGTGTTATGACTAATACTCCTAATTTAGAATGGCATACACAAAATCTTAGGAATTATCTCCATGTTCAACCTAAGCAATTTAGTCCAAAAAAGTATGGTGAATTTAATGCAACACCTTTTTCACAAGGAACTGGAACAACAGGTCTTCCTGGGGGATTTACACCTTCTAATCGTTTTGTTCGTGCAGCATTCTTCAAAGAATATATTAATAAAGCTAAAAATGAGGAAGAGGGAATTACTAATATATGGCAAATTTTAAGTACTGTCCGTATTCCAAAAGGTGTAGTTATTGAAGATTCTGAAGGTGAGGATTATACTGAGTATTTAGCTGGAATATGTTTGGAGAGCAGATCTTTTTATTTTACTCCATATGAAAATAATCGAATTACAAAAGTCAGATTAACTGATGAATTGATAGATGATGGTAATGTTGTTATATTTGAAGCTCCACGAAATCAATCATATTATTCTCCTGAAGGAGTAATAGATCGTAATGATACTATAACAACAATAAAAGAAGTAATTGAACTTTTAGATGATATTAAGACTACTAAAAAAGGCCAAATAGAAGGTAAAAACAAAGATATTTTAGAAAATGTTGATGACAAATTTTTAAAAGAAAACATTTCTAATATAAAAGAATTTTTAGATGTTATTGAAAAAAATAAATAGTAAATAATTGAATTAATAATAATTGAATGAAAAGCATTTCTTTTTATTCATTATTTTATATTATTTTCACATTACTTTTATATTATTTATATTATTTGCACGGTTCATTATTTTTATCATTTTTATTATTTTTATAAATATTTTTATTATCATTTTATTCTTATTAGTTTTGATTTTTATAGAATTTACCAATTAAAACTGTCTTTACTCCACCATATTAGAACTAAATCGGATTTATCAAGAGGGTTTTCTAGCTTCCCATCTTCTTTATTAAGCTTTAGATTTTCTTCTAGAAATGGTTTTATTTTGTCAACTTCCTCTTCAGAAAGATTATTCATCTTCCATTTCATTCTGATAAATGCATCTTCAATATCATCATATTTCCTATTACCTTTAAGGTCGAAGTGTTCAATATTAGGATAGATTCCTAAATTAATTAGCATATTAAAGATATAATCATGTGGTGCAAAGTCAGGATAATCTTTTCCAATTTCCTCATAGAATTTCTTCTCTATTCTCCAATTTCTTCTTCCAAATACAGCTAAAAACACGTATTTATTAGCTATTTCATTAGAATTTATTAAAACATCTTTTATATCATGTATTCCCATAAATGATCTTGATGCTAATACAACATCGAATTTCCCAACACTTTCAATAGAAACATCCTCGATTTTCATTTTTTTAGTTTCAATATTTTTAATATTATCATGATCTATTCTTTGTTGTAATAAATCTAACATCATAGGGGAGGAATCTATTCCAAGAATTTTTGATACTTTTTCAGCTATTAAAGTAGTAACTGCTCCTTCTCCACATCCTAAATCTATTACTGTATCAGTTTCATCTAAAACTAATTTTTCCATTAATTTTTCATGATATTCATCTTTAACAGCTATTTTTTCAAAATGAATTTTTGGTGTATCTTTAGTCCAAAATTTTTTTTTCTTTATTTCTTCACCGAGTTCATTTTTCCAGGCGTTTTCCCAATCATCTGCATTTAAATTGTTTATACATTTAATATTATCCATAAAATTACTCCATTATAAATTAGAATATTTAAAAGTTTTTAATAAAAATTAAATTTATATAATAACAAAATAATTGTATAAATATTTTAATTATAAAATATTTTAATTATTAAATTATTAAATTAATTAAATAAAATAAATAAATCATAAAAATAATAAATAAAGAAGTATATTAAATTCTTTTATCAAACTCCTTTTTTTTTATTGATTCTTTATTTAACTCCTTTAATTGTAATTGTTTTTATTAGTTTACCGTTTGCATAAATAGGAACTTTTAATATGCCTTTTTTAGTGACTTTAACTTTCATTTTGAGAATTATTGATTTTTGCCCATTTGCACTAAATTGCCATTTAGAAGATTTAAATATAGATTTATAATTGACAAAAACATTTTTTAAACTTTTTGGTAACTTATTATAAATTTTTATTGGGCTAGACTTATCTTTTCCACTGTTAGTAATTTTAACACTTATTATAGCAGTTTTACCTACTTTTACTTTATTACTACTAACTGAAGCTGAATAAGATAATTTAACATCAGGATTAACAGTTAATTTTAAAGTTTTTGCTTCTGTAGTGTTCATCACTGGTTCTATACCTGCATCATAACTAACTTCAGTATTAGTACTATATGTTCCTTTTTGCACTGGTTGAACAGTAACAGTTAACAGTGCATCTCCATCAGCACCTAATGTTTCGATATTCCATGTTCCATTAGTAAATGTACCTCTGGAAGCTTGATAAGATACTATTTTAGATCCAACTGGGATTATATCAGATATTCTCAAATTTTTACCTGCAAGATCTCCATTATTAGAGAGCAATATTGTGTATGTTACAGTTTTTCCATTGACTATTGATGATTGTGATACTTTAGATGAAATACTTATATTTGCTCCATTGTATACTGTTGCATTTGGAATAGAACTACTTGTATTAATATAACTTCCATTTAATATTGAATCTCTTAAAGCAAATTTAGTTGTAACATTGGTGAACGTATTTCCAGATAAATAGTATGAAGCTCCTTTTGCATATTGATAGATAGCTGTACTCATATTATAAAAACTGTTGTTAATAATTTGAGTGTTTGTTCCTTGAAGTTCAACAGCCCAACTACTTGCATTTATCCAAGTATTATTTATAATATAATCTCCACCTCCACCATGTTTAATAAATACTCCATATTTAAATGTATCTGCAGTATTATTAATCAAAGTAGAGTTAGATCCTGAATGCCATATTCCAAATCCATTATTTGCCATATTATAAACATAATTATTACTAGCTAATGTGTTTGAACACTGTACAGAAATACCATCATAACCATTTATAATATTATTTTTATTTATTATATTATTTCTTCCAGATTCATCTTCTCTAACATTAATTGCATAATAAGAACTATTAGTAATATTATTTTCTTCAACTAAAATATTCTGTGAATTTGCAATAGCTATTGGAACACCTGCACCATCAAAGTTATTTTTTATTATATTTACATTAGAAGTATCTATAACTAAAATATGTGAAAAACTTCGAGATGTTGAATTTCCAGGATTAAATAGTGTGCTTTTAAAATTAAATCCAGTTATTGAACTATTTTCACTACCTGATAATAAATAAAAAGCAGCAACAGTAGTATTTATATTATTTATTCCACTACCTACTCCATAACTCCCATTTTGTGATTTAACAGCATTTGATAAATAACTTTGATTTTGGACAGTATTGATTGTAGTTCCACCATTAACTGTTGAAACAAAGTTTAAAGATTTATTTATAATCAGATTGATGTTATTATAATTGGATCCTTTAAAATTTAGAGTATCTCCATTTTCTGTGTTTGGATCATCAATTTTTGCTTGTATCTGATCATTATCCATACCATCATCTATATCTATGACTTTAGATCCATTAACATCTTCAGCAGCAATCGTAGCTACTGAAATTAGAACCATAAGAAATATAGAAATATTTAAGAGGTATTTTAACTTTTTTGTCATTTTTTAAAACTCCTGTTCTATATTAATTTTTTATTTTTGTAATAAGTATTACTTAAAAAAATATTAAATGTATCTTATTACATATCGTATTAAATCTATACCTATATTTAAATTTTACTATTATTATTTATAATATTAAAAAAACTAATTAAATTTATTTATATAATTAAATAAACTAAAATAAAACTTATAAAATGAAATAAACTATTTATATAAATATTTATTAAATCGAAATGTATATATATTCATTTATATTACATTTATATAGTACTATAATTTTAGTAATAATTTTTCAATGTTTAGCATTGTTTTAAGTAAATAACTGTTAAATTATAATTAATAATATAAATTAACTAATAACAATAGTTAATTATTTAATAATTTACTATTTATTAGTTAAAATTTTATTAGGAGAATCAAATTCTAATATATTTAATAAAGTTGGATAATATGAAAATTCATTAGATAATATGGAAATTCAAAACAATTATTTTAAATTAATAATTCTATTATTAATATTCATTTTTGCAATAAATGGAAATTTCATTCTTAATAATGATTTTAGCTATGCTAAGGATTATAATATTGGAGTAGGGTTAAATAATAATGAAATTCAGAATATTATTGATAATGCTATTTCAGGGAGTAGAATAATATTTTCTGGATCAAATTACAATAATATTTCTCTTGTTATTAATAAAACCTTAATACTAATAAGTAATGTAGAAACAAAGCTTTACGCTTCTTCAAATAATTTAAATGGAGAATCTTTTTCTTCAGTTTTTTATTTTAAAGAGGGTAGTAATGGTTCTTCTATAAAAGGATTCAATATAATTGCTGATGATTATGGGATAATAACTTATAACACATCTAATGTTAGTATTTACAATAATAAAATATCAAATGCTTCAAAAAGCGGGATTTTGATAGAATCTTCAAAGAATGTTAGTACATTAAACAATAATATAACGAAGAATAATATAGGTGTAACTGTTGAAAAGTCTGATAAGGTAAATATTAAGAAAAATAAAATTTATAACAATAAAAAAAATGGAATAAATGTTCATTCATCAAATAACACGGTCATTGACAATAATCAAATCTATAACAATATTAATGGGGTAAATATTGAAAATACAGTTAAATCTAATATTACTAATAATGAAATTAAGAATAATGATTTACATGGTATTGAATTTAGTGGTAAAACTGAAAAAACTTTTATTTCAAAGAATAATATTTCTAAATCTACAAGGGGGATTTATATAAATTCCTATTCTAAAAATGATGTAATTATCTCTAATTATATAAATAATAATATTTATCGAGGCATTGAACCAGATGATGATTTACCTTATGGTATAGGTATACTTTTTGGTCGTCAATTTAATTTTGATGATACTGATGTTGATATAAAATGGAATGCAATAACTGAAAATTCACAGTTTTCTATAAGAGCTCCTTCAGATGGGGATTTAGTTCATATTGGAGCTAATTGGTTAGGGAGTAATGATCCAAAAAAGACACAACTATGTCATAGAGTTGATTCTCCTTTAATTAAAGCATATTTTCAAAAAACTGCTAATGGATATCAATTAATATTTTATGATGGTAATAGTATTGTCACTAATTTAGCTTCTTTTCCTGTCATTTTCTATCTAAATGGAAAACCAATTCAAATTTCACAAGTATTAAATGGAGTAGCTACTTTTAATGGAAATATTGATAGATATAACCTCAATAATCTATCTGTTTCATTTGGAAAAGATGTTCTTTCGATGGAAATATTGCCGACATTATCTCAAAATAAGGATTATAAGGATCCATATACTGTTGTTGAATCAACTGATTCTGAAAGTTCAAATGGAAATAATTATGTTGATAATAATGGTAATGGATTTGGAAATAATGATGGGGAGGGTAATGGAATTGCTGGTTTAAATAATATTAGAAAATCTAATTCAAATGTTGGTGGATCTTCAGGAAATGGAATATCTGGAGAAAATGCTAAAACAATAACAGCTAAAGAGATACAAATGGAAGATGATAACTATAAAATCAAGGAAAGTGATAATAGTATACTAATTATTACTATAATATTGTTTTTAACTATTATTGTAGGATATATCTTCCAAAGATTTAGAAATAACTTCAATTTTTTTAGAAACTTCTATAAATGATTTTTTATAAATTATTTTTATTTAAATGAATCTTCTTTAAATAATTTTTTTTTAAATAATTTTTTTTAAATTAAATTTTAACTTTTTATAATTAGCTCCTTATTTATATTATATTGATGTGTGAATTGAATATGACAATTTTTGCTTTTGGACTTTTTAGAAAAATTTAAATACTTGTTTATATTAATTTAGGTATAACTAAAAAATATTTAGGTAAACCTAAATTAAATCTAAATTATTTTTTAGAATATTAATTTTTAAAGTTCTTATTTTTATCTATATTTGGCTTTGAAAATTAAATAGTATTAAATAATATTGAATAGATTAAATAGCTTAAATATATTGAACAGATTAAACAGTTTAAACAGCTTAAATACGTTAAATAACTTAAATAATTCAAATAATATGGCTAAGTATATTTTTAAGCTAAAAAGGAGAGATTTTTAATGAAAGAAAATTTAAATAAAGTTATTAAACATAAAAAATTATTATTGTTTGCAGGAGGAGCTATTACTGCAATAGCTGCTAAAAAAATATTGGAGAGTGATGAAACAAAAAAATTTTGTGTTAAGACACTTGCTAAAGTAATGGAATTACAAGATCAAGCAGAAGAAGCATTTCAGGATGTAAAAGATAATGCTGAAGATGTAAGGCATGAAGCGAAATTAAAGACCAAAAATGAAGTTTTTAATGTTGAAGTTGGGAAAAGTAAAAAATAATATTATAAATATTATTTTTTATAGGGTCCTGTTAATTAATGACTATTTTCCTATAAAAAATCTTTTATTTTTGTGATTTTATGAAATATGAAGTTATGCATGATTTTCCAAATAGACTTAGAATTAGATGTGGTAGATATGCATTTACAGAAAAAGAGGGATATGGATTAGCTAGGTTGTTTTTAAAATTCGATTTTATTAATGAAATAATTACATCTCATAGAAATGGCAGTCTAATAATAAAATATGATAAAAATAAGGATATTATTTTGGATTTTATTAATAAAATCAGAATTGAAGATATTAAAGAAGCAGAACCTACTGAAGAAGAAATTCTTAAAAAAATAGACACAGAATTCCAGCTTAAATTAACAAAAACGATTTTAAAAAGGATTTTTATTAAATTATTTGTACCTTATCCTATAGAGATTATAAAAGTTTTATATGATTCTATACCTTTTATAAAAAAAGGTTTAAGAAGTATGTGGGATTTTAAGATAGATGTTCCATTACTTGATTCAATAGCTATACTAACATCAATATTTATGAAATCATTTAATTCTGCAGGTTCTGTGATATTTTGGGTATCTTTAGCTGATTTACTTGAAAGTTACACTGTTAAAAGAACTAAAAATACTTTAAAGAATAGTTTAGCTATAAATATTGATACTGTTTGGCTAGTGAAGAAAGATAACAATAAGGATAAAAGTAATAACAAAGACAACAATAGAAACAATGATTTTGATTTAAAAAATAATTTTGATCTAAAAGAGATAAATGAAATAAAAGTACCAATTTCAGAAATATCTAGGGGAGATTGGATTCGTATTCGAACTGGAAGTGTGATTCCTGTTGATGGGGCTATAGTTAGTGGAGATGCAATGATAAATGAGTCTTCAATGACTGGAGAACCATTATCCATCCATAAAACCATTGGTAAAATAGTTCATGGTGGAACAGTAGTTGAAGAAGGTTCTATAATTGTAGAGGTCAATGCAATTAATGAAGAAACAAGGATAAACAAGATCATTAATTTAATAGAAAATTCTGAAAACTTGAAAGCAGAAATTCAAAGTAAAGCAGAATACTTAGCTGATTCAATAGTTCCATTTAGTTTGCTAGCTACATTATTCACTTATTTGTTAACTAGAAATTCTACTAAGGCTTTGTCAGTTCTTATGGTAGATTATTCTTGTGCTATTAAACTGGCCACTCCAATTTCAGTAATATCTGCAATGGAAGAAGCATCTGATCATAAAATGATGATAAAAGGAGGAAAATATCTAGAAAATTTTGCTAAGGCTAAAACAATAGTTTTTGATAAAACTGGAACATTAACTAAAGCTTGTCCAAAGGTAGCTAAAATAATTTCTTGTGGAAATTTGTCACGAGATGAAGTATTAAAAAATGCAGCATGTTTAGAAGAACATTTTGCACATAGTGTTGCAAGAGCAATTGTAAAACAAGCAGAAATAGAAGGTCTTCAACATGAAGAATACCATGCTGAAGTAGAGTATGTTGTGGCACATGGAATATCAACAACATTAAATAAAAAGAAAACTTTAATTGGCAGTGCTCACTTTATTTTTGAAGATGAAAGTGTTTCAATAACTAAAAAACAACAAAAGTTAATTGACGATAGTATAAATGAATATTCAACAATATTTTTTGCAATGGATGGTAAGTTAGAAGGGATTATTTGTATAGAAGATCCTATAAGAAAAGAAGCTAAAGATGTTGTAATTAAGTTGAAAGAATTGGGAGTTGAAAATATAGTTATGTTGACTGGAGATAGTGAAAATGCAGCATATCATGTTTCAAAAGAATTAAAAATCACTGAATATAGATCTCAAGTTTTACCTGAAGATAAAGCAAACATTGTACAAGATCTTCAAGATAAATTTGGAAAAGTTATAATGATTGGGGATGGAATTAATGATTCTCCTGCATTATCAGTTTCTGATGTATCTGTAGCTATGAAAGATTCTTCTGATATTGCAAGAGAAGTAGCTGATATATCCCTACTTTCTGATGATTTAAACCAGCTTTTAACACTTCGAATTTTAAGTGAAAGAATGCTAGATAAAATAAACAATAATTATAATGGCATATTAGCTATTAATACGTCTTTAATTGTTTTAGGAATAACTGGTATTATGAGTCCTTCAAATTCTTCATTAATTCATAATCTTTCGACAGTAGCTTTTGGAGCATTAAGCACAAGAAAATGTTTAGATAAATAATTTATACTATTTTTAATTTTAACTTTAATTTTTAAAATTTTTTTATAAGTTTTTTGTTATATGTTTGGAGTGCAATGTGGTTTATCATTAGTAGCCCCATAAGCTCTTCTTTCTCTTTCTTCAATTTTTAAGACTATTCCATTGCTAAATATTTCATAGATAATATCTCCATCTTTTATTTTCATTGATTTTGAAGATGCCTTTATTGTATCATCATCTTTCTGATAAAATTGGGATATTGCTATTTCTAAATTGTTAGTTATTGTAATTTTTTTGTCTTTTTCAGTGTATTTATCGATTCTCTTTTTTATATATTTTAAAACCTTTTTTTCATCTGACATTTTTTAGCCTCGAATTTTTCATTAAGTAAACTTGAATATTTGATTTTTAATTCATACCTTTTATTTTTATATTGTGTTAGACTAATCCAATTATATATTCATATTTGTAGTTTTTATTAATTATTTTTTTTGGCTTGATTCTGGGATTTTTATTATAAACTATCTATATTAACTATTTATATAGTGCAATCAATAATTATAATATATTATAATAATTATAATAGAGATAATTTATAATAATTATACTATAGATAACGATAATAACTATACTAAAGATTATTATTTAGATAATTATGGATAATCTAGAGGTAATTATAGAGATAATTTTATTAAAAATAATTATATTTTTATTAAAAATAGTGATAATTAAAAATATAGATAATTCTATTATAATATAATCTAATTTTAAGCATAATTGATTTTCACACGTGATTATATGGATATTTTAGAAATGACTGACTTAGAAAAAACAATATATAAATATGCACTTTTAAATGCAATTAAACATAAAGGAAATGCGAACCCCGGAGCTGTTATGGGAGCTATCATGAGTAGTGAACCAGATTTAAGAAAAGATGCTAAAAAAATAGGGTCCATATCTGGTAAGATAGTTACAAATGTTAATGAAATGTCTATTGAAGAAATAGAACTTGAAATAGCTAATTTAGGCATTGAAATTGAAGACAATAAATCTAATAATGAGAAAGAGAAGGGCCTTTCAGATTTACCAGGTTCTCATAAAAATGTTGTAATGCGTTTTGCTCCTAACCCAAGCGGTCCTTTACATATTGGTCATGCAAGAGCTGCAGTACCTAATGGGGAATATGCTGAAAGATATGATGGAAAATTAATTCTCCGTATTGAGGATACTGATCCAAAAAGAATTTATCCTCCTGCTTATGATATGATTCAAGAGGATCTTGAATGGTTAAATATAAAAATTGATGAAATTTATTATCAAAGTGATAGGTTTCCAATTTATTATGAATATGCAGAAAAACTAATTAAAAATGGTGCTGCATATATGTGTCAATGTGAAGGTGGAGAATTTAAAAAATTAAAAGATGCTTGTGAACCTTGCCCTTGTAGATCAAAATCTCCTGAAGAAAATATGGTGCTATGGAGAGAATTTCCTGATATGGAGGCTGGTCAAGCAGTTCTTCGTGTTAAAACTGATATAAATCATAAAAATCCTGCTATTCGTGATTGGGTAGCTATGAGGATTGTTGAAGAAGAACATCCTCGTATTGGAAGAGAATATAAAATTTATCCTATGATGAATTTTTCAGTAGCTATTGATGATCATTTAATGGGGATGACTCATGTTTTAAGAGGTAAAGACCATTTAGCTAATAGTGAAAAACAAAAATATCTTTATGAGCACATGGGTTGGGATGTTCCAGAGTTCATCCATTATGGAAGGCTTAAAATGGAAGATATTGCACTTAGTACTTCAAAAGCCATGGCTGGAATTGACGAAGGTAATTATATGGGTTGGGATGATCCTAGACTTGGAACTCTTAGAGCTATAGCTAGAAGAGGAATTCAAAGCAAGGCAATCCATGATTTAATGGTTGAAATTGGTGTTAAAATGTCTGATTCAGCTATTAGCTGGAAAAAAATTTATGGTCTTAATAGAAATATCTTAGAAGAAATTTCTAATCGTTATTTCTTTGTTCCAAACCCTAAAAAAATTAATATATATGGCCTAAATATCGAAAAAGATAATGAAACTAATATTAATAAAACTAATATTGAGATAATCGAAAGACCTCTTCATCCAGATCATTTAAAAAGAGGTAATAGAAAACTTGTTTTTGATGGCGAAGTCTACATTTCTAGTAATGATTTAGGTGATGGTATTGTTCGTTTAATGGATGCAGTAAATATAAATATTAAAAATAATGATATTTCTTATAATAGTAAATCTTTTGAAGAAGCAAGAGAATTGAAAGCTAGAATTATTCAATGGGTTCCAGCTAATGACAATATTAAAGCAAAAATTGTTATGGATGATGCTTCTATAGTAGAGGGGATTTGTGAATCTTATTGTAAAAATCTTAATGTTGGGGATATTGTACAATTTGAAAGATTTGGTTTTGCAAGACTAGATGAGATTAGTAATAATGAATTGATTTTTTATTTTGCTCATAAGTAAGAATATATTTATTCATATTATTTTTCATCTGCTCTTGGAAAAAAAGAATAAAGATCAGATGGTAAAAATATGCGTATGAATAATAATGATTTAAATATTTTAAATCAAATAATTGAAGAAAGGAATGTAAAATATAGAACATACCATGCTTATAAATCTTCTTTAAAAAATTACCTTAAATTTCAAAATATCTCTTTTGAAGAACTATTAAAAGAAGCAAAAGAAGAACAAGATTCTAAAATCCCTTGGTATGATAGAACAATTGTTGAAAGATTAACTAAATATAGAAAATATTTATATAATACTTTCAATGGATCAACAGCATCAAGAAGACTATCAAATATTATAAGATTATATAAGGATTCAAAAGTTGAAATGGGGGAGTTACCTTATTTTAATGAAAAAAATGCTAATTATAGTGATCCAATAACTTTTGATGATTTAGCCACATTGGACGAATTGAAAGAGGGTTTAAATATTGCTCCCCCTATAATGAGAGCTATAATTCTTTTCATGTTAAGCAGTGCATGTGCAAAAGTAGACACACTAAATATAAAAGTTATAGACTTCCTAGAAGCTACATCAAAATACCATAATATTAATACATATATTAAAGAAGATATTGAAGATAAATTTAAACAAGAGAATAAAATTGTTAATAATATTATAGGTGTTCTTTTAGAAAAAAATAGGATGATTCCTACTTTTAGACTTAAAAGACAGAAAACTAGCAAATATTTTACAACTTATTGTAGTCCTGAAGCAACAAATGCAATTGTTTCATACTTAATTTCCCTTAAAGAAGAATTAAACTATAATGATAATCTATTTAAAATCAATGAAAGATATTTCAATGATAAATTTAAAGAAATTAACGACAAGTTAGATCGTTTTAAACAGAGAAAAACAAAAAAATTCACTTCTCACATGCTTCGTAAGATGAATGCAAGCTTATTATATAAAAATAATTATTTTGTTTATTCGGATGAATATAAGATAGCTCTTGATAAAGAACAAATAGAGGCATTACATGGTCGTTCTAAGGGCTCTACTGAGGCCAGTTATTATAAAGATAATCCTGAAATTTTAAAGATGATTTATATAAATGCTTTGCCTTTAATCACTGTTTTTCATGAATATACTAATAAAGAACTGGAAGATATGGTTAATTCAGAAGCTGAAAAGAAAGCTAATAAGAAAACAGAAGCTATTCAAAAAGAGTTAGATGAGAAAAATAAATCAGAGAAAGTTATGAAAAAAGAAATTGATGATCTAAAGAAAACTCAAAATCTAATTCTTGAAAAACTTAGTAGTTAAGATGGACAATTATTATTAATAGAATTACATATAATATACATGATTAACAAAATAGGAGGGTTCATCATGAGTGTTAAAGAAATAAAAATTGAGAAAGAAATTTATAAAAAATTAGGTATGAGAGAAGCAGCTGAACAATTTTTTGATAATATTGACAGTGATGGCTCTAAAATTGTTATAGATTTTAATAAAGTTGAATTCATGAGTAGGTCTTTTGCTCAAGAATATATTTATCAAAAAACAATGCGTAAACTTCCTATAGAGGAAAAAAATATGTCTCAAAATGTTAAAGGAATGTATGATATTGTTTGTAATGATTATAAAAAACACTTAAATAAAATATAATTTTCTTTTTTATTATTTTTTTAATTTTAGTTATTACTTTTTCACTATTTTCTCATAATGATTAATTAATGAATTATTAGCTTATTTTTTCCTTATTGACACATATTTTACACTTGCAATCCTACTTTTTTTCTCTTATTTTCTTTTAATACTACTCATTTATTTTTTTTTTATTTTTTTAAGACTTTTTTACACTTGAAATATCACTTAACCTTTGTGGAAGTTTATATATTATGTTTTACAATATTATAATTGGGGGTTTAACATTGAGGTTAAGAAAATATTTATTTTTCTTAGCCTCTTATTTTTACTTAGAGTTTGGTAGTTCATAAAAAAAATGATAGGTAGTTTTTATTATGAACTCAAAAAAAGAAATAATAAGTGGACTTAAAAAAGAATCAGTTTTAAATGTTTTAAACAATATTAGTAAAGGCTATAAATCTAAAATAGAGTTATTAAGTATTTTAGATATTAGTTATAAAGAGTTAACTAATATTTTGTTGGGTCTTAAAAGGAAAGGTTATATTAAAATGTTTAAATTTTATGGTAATGATGAAATGTGTTATTGTGTTACTGTTAATGGATCTATTCTTTTAAGAGAAAATTAGTAAAATAATAGTAAGTGGATAAGTTCTCTTTGGTTGACTTCAAGATAAAATCAAGGAACATCAATGCCCTTATATTTGACAGGTAAAATAACGAACATAGCCTAATCAGAAAAAATCTTAGTTTCAACCCTCTATGGAATTTATTTGATTAACTGAATAATCGCTGATAGTAGGATTAGTAAGTATGCGAGGATGTTGAGGATTTCCCACATGTTTACCAGGCCTCCAATTTTTAGTAACTAACAATTAAAGTTTGGAGTGTTGAGGATTAGAGTAAAACATTAATCATTAGTCCTGAGATATTTTACTATAATTGTTAAACTATAATTTTTTGGAAGTATTAACCGAGAACTATCCAAACGTTATATTTATTGTTTATTTGTTTTATAAAGTTATCTGTTCAAAAAATTAGGGTGTTTTAAAATTATGTGTAAGAAAATTTAATAAAAAAAATAGTAAATAGTTGTTTGTCGTCGTAGCTCTCAAGAGGAGAACTACGAGCATGAATACAACAAGCAATAGACAAACAGCACAGAAGACAATAGATTGGGGTCTTCATATAGTAAAATACCTCATTTAGAGGGTTTAACCTAACCTCAACTTTAGGCATGTTATAATATGTATGAGAATGTATATAAAAGTTACTAATTTCATGATAAATCATGACAAAAATATATAATTAAGAACTAATAAAATTTATAAATTTTTATAAAAAGTATTACTAAAAATCAACAATTTCAAGGTTCATTTATAAAGAAGTTGAAAATATACACTGGTGATCATTTTTCCAGGTTAGCTGAAAAGTAATACTTTATAAATAGTAAACATTTAAAATAAAATTTAATTAAATTAATAAAAATTATAAAATAGTATGAAAATCATTTATAAACAATTATATACCTATTATTACAAACAAAAAATATAGAACTATCATTAACAATAATGAAAGTTTTAAAAACAAAATGAATTTTTGAGAAAATAAGAAATATTTTAGGAGAGATGTAAAAATATGAATTTCGAAACTGAATTAATGTATCTTAAAGAAAGGATTGAAAAAGCAGAAAGCTTAGATGATTTAGAGTATTTAAGAAGAACAAATGAAAAAAAGTATTGGTGGACTAGTATACTTATAACTGGCTTATTTTACGGTTTAAATGGAAAAGTCGGAAAAATGATTCTTGGATGGATTGTTGGTGTTATAACATTAGGGATTTATTCTTTATATTTAATTTATACTAGTTATAAGGATCAAAAAGAATTCAATGATCAAATGGAATTTTATATTTTGAATAGGAAGAAGGAATTAGAAAAAACAAATATTTCAAGTACCAATAATTCTATTGTTTCAGATGAAGATAATAATTTAAATTTTTGCCCATCTTGCGGAAATGAAGTAGAGCCTGAAATAAAATTTTGTGGAAACTGCGGAACAAAAATTGGTGAATAAAATTTAATTATTTTTATTTATTATTTTTTTTTATTAGTTAATTAAATATAAATATGAGTAAAAATAAACAATAAAATCGGTAATCGTGAGATTTTATCAGTAGTGAAAGGTTCAAACGGTACGGCAATACCTCACCAATCTCTACTGAACGGTTACCAAATCTCATTACTCTGTAGGAGACAATAAAATTAGAGCAACCAATAATAAATATGATTGCTATGGTATAAATAGCTTACCATTATCCCTTATAAACTTATCTATGGGTTTATTATGGGTAGCTAGGGCTATAAATAATTTTTATATATTATCAAATAAAACTAGTTTATTTATTATAAAAAATATATTTAAAAAAATAATTCAATTTTCTTTTTCTTTTTGTAGAGATACATATAATTCGTTATTTTCAGCATTGACTACGTATTCAACGGTATCTCCATCTTCAACATTTAATATTTCTGCAACTTTTACTGGCAATGTTATCCTTAGTGACTTGGAAACATTATTTGCAGGATTTGCTTTTACTTTAAATCTCATTACTTCCATACCTCCATATATATATTTCATAGTATATAATTATACTTTTATGTTATATAAATATATCCTATAAAAATTATAAATATAGGTAACATTTATATACTATAAAAAACAACTTATATATTAAGAAAAATTGAGAACGGCAATTTTCAATATTTTTCTAAAACTCTGTAGGAGACAAAATTAAATGAATAATGAAAATAGTAAAGGGAAATTAACCCATTCCCAAAAAACTGAGGGTTGTAACACAGACGGTTTAAATCAGCTGAAAATAGTAAGTGAAGCTAAAAGCTTACTTGAAGATTTTGGATATACAATTTTAAGTCCAAATCGAAAGGAAGAGATTGTTGGCTTACTAGATGTTCAGTCAGAGAAGATTAATTCTCTTGAAAATAGATTAAACCAAAATACTAATTTTGAAAACACTAGCTCAGAATCACCTGAAAAGGTGAAAATATGAGCGGAAGGATATATTACACTATCCAAGACAACACCGGCTTATATCCTATAGGTAGATATTATCCTAAATGGAATCTTAATCTTGAATCTAAAGATAAGAAAATGATAGCTATTTTTAAAAAAGGCATTGAACAAGGAGATTATAATGGTCATGTAACCTTAACTCGTTCTGTTCTTCATGCTAATTGGATTTTCCCTAAAGAAGAGATTATTGCAGAGATTCATAATAGTAAAGATTTCTATCGTGAGCCTTTAGCTGAGTTATGTAGGATTGAGGGGGAAGAATAATGAATTCAACCCCTATTTTATTTTTAAAAGATTTTGAAAGAGTATCTGACACTCAAAAAGTCATTCCTAAAGGATTGGTTTCTTGTAAAGCTAAAAATTATCAGTCTAATGTTGGAGTGATAGAATGAATCACTCTTTATATCCTAAAAGGGAAAAGTCTTTCACTGAAAAACACACTGAACTTATTCTTTTTTTATTATGTGTTTTTGTTGTAATTTCTGTATTCATTGTAGCGTACGCTATCGCTGAACAATCAATATTCACAGCACTAGGAGGCTTTTAAAATGTCTAAACATGAGTTTTATTCAATTAATAAAAGACAAAAACATATCAAAAGTGCTAATAAAACTATAGGTTTTGGGCATAAATCTCATTTGCCTCTATCTTATTACCTCGAGGCCGGTGTTTCAAATGGGCATCATGAAGCAGTCGATATGAGTAATGCTTTCTTATTTTGGCAAGTAATTGATAATCAATTGAGTAAACTATTAAATTTTAGGGGTGTGAGAACATGAGTTCCATTACTATTGAAAAACTAAAAAAAGAATGGAACACTCTAGTTGATATTGGTTGGGTTGATTTTATCTCAAAAGATGGAGAAATTAAATTAAATCCTTCTGCTGGTATGACAGCAAGTAATGGTGAATATATTAACAGAAAAACATTAGAACAAATGTTTAAAGAAGCATTCTTACTTATGGGTGATTGGATGCTTGAAAAGTATAAAAGTAGTTTCTATTATGGTGGTGTGGCTTATGAATGAAATAGCTACTAATAATAATGGATTATCTGAGTTAAATTCCAAAGGAATAGTAACCATTGATACTATTCTCTTTCCTAAGTCTATTGATGATGAAATTCATAATAATGAATTATTAGCTAATGTTTTTGCTAAAGTAATTGAAAATAATAGTTACTTTAGTGAAATACCTGTTAAACACAAAGATAAAAAAACAGGGAAATACGTTAAAGAAATTAAAAAATGGGTTAATATTAGTGGTTGGAGTTTCATAGACCGCGTCTTGAAAATCACACCACATATCATTAAGATTGAGAGGAAAATTGTAAAAAAAGGGAAACAAGAAATAATTCAGCATTGTAGTACTTGTGAACTCAGAACATTAAAAGGTCAAGTAATAGCTACTGGAATAGGGAAAGCCAGTTCTAATGAAAAATTTAAAGATGGCTGGTCTGAATCAAAATTAGAAAGCTTATCACAATCAAGAAGCATCAGCAAAACTCACAGACTATACTTCCAAGACATTCTAGAAAAACTAAATTTAAACAATGACTTCATTATAGAAGCTGACTTTGTTGAAAAATCATCAAATAAAGACCCTGAAAATGCTACTGAACTAATAAATAAACACTCTAAAATGATGAAAAAACACTCACTCCTATCTGATGAAGAAATAGACAAGAATACAGAAAAATTGAAACAAGACCTTGAAAAATCCAAAGAAGAAGCAAAAAAGAAAGAAAACCGTAAAGGACCAGTAATAACAGGAAGTTTCACTAAAAAGGAAGATGAGAAGACAATAGCTGAGAAGGCCATTGAAGACGGTGAAAAAAGAGCAAAAGAAAAAGAATCATCTGATTTTAAGAAAGCTAATGAAGTAGAGAAAACCAATGACTTAGTCGATGACCCAGCAGCACGACAATTCATTAAAGAAATTATCCTAGACATTAATTCTAATAACGAATCTTTAATTAAAAAAGAAATTGCCGATAGGGTCAAGGACAATGACAGTGGCGTTACTATGAAAGAAGCTAGTAGAGCCATTAAAGAGTTAGAAAGGAATGGTGTACCCTCATGAGTAGCAGACTAGAAAAAGCTACTCTTATTCCTTCTGAAAATATTCACGAATCTTATTTAGATTCTGAATATATCTTTTATGAAGTAAAAGGCTCTGATGGACTAGGCTATTATCTTGTAGCTTGTAATCATGACAATCTTTGGAGATGTACTTGTGATGATTTTACTGGCAGAGGATTAAATAAAGATGAAGGTAGTTTTCTTTGTAAACACATTATAGCAGTTATATTACATATTGCTCAAAAAGGAGTTTAAAAACATGAATAATAAAAAACATCTTCTTATTGATTTTGATAATAAGGCTGCATTTGAGTTAAATCGCGATTGTAAAGGGCCAGAATGTAATAAATGTGGTCAATTCTCAAAAAAAGATATTAGGGATTTAGCTGCTCAAGAAAAGATTCATAGTATTATAAAGGATCTTCCTAAGGGTGAAAAGGTAGCTGTTATTTTTTCAATAGCTGATGAATTATTACAAGATGAACATAAGCATACTCAAGTAAGGATGATTAGTTCTTTAATTAATAGATGGGGATTAGGTGATTAGCTATGTCATTTAAAAATGCATTCAAGGCCATATTCATTAGTTACTACAATAATAAACCTATCCGTGCTAAATATCTTAGGAAAATAGCCCATAGAGAAAATGTAAACTTTAATAAGCTTTTAAAGGCTGTTATGGAGAAAGGTTTAGATTTAACTCTTTAGGTGGTTAGATGAAAAAGGGTAAAAAGTATACTGAAACTGTATCTGCTAAAATCACCCCATATACTGCTGATATTATAAGAGATAGTAAATATTCTGTTCGTGAGGCTATTGAGTATTTTGTTAATCAGATTAAAGATCCAGTTGAGAATCTTAAGATAAGAAAGAAGATTTTAACTGAAGAAATTGAAAGGATTATGATTAGAGAGATTAATCCTTTAAAAGAAGAGTTGGGTGATGTTGAGTACAAGTTGAAGCAGTTTAATATTGATACTACTGTTGATGATAATGTATTAGCCATTGCTCGGAAGGTTAAAAATCTTTATATTAGGCAGTCTATTTATGATAATCTGTTAAATTTTATTAAATCAGATAAACAGATTGTTGCTGAGGTTAATAGGTGTCACTTGCCTTTTGAGGAGTTTGTTGTTATTGTTGAGAGGTTGATAGACAGTGAATAATAAGTATTACCTTAGTGTATTACTTTTTAGAATCTATTGTAGGGTCAGGTAATATAGTAATATATTACGGTAATACCGATGACTATAAGATAATTTTAGAAGTATTACCTGCAGGTTTTACTTTTTAGTCGTTCTTAGTCTAAAGATTATTATTATTATTATTATTTATTATTAATATTTTAATAATTTTTATTTAATTTTTTATTACACTTGAAATATACGACTAAAAAACATTGAACATTGAATGAAAAAGGTATAATATGTTAGCTAAATTAAATTTTCATAATGATAATGAACTATTCTATTTTGATATTACAGAGCAGTTCAAAACAACTACTAGTTTAAAAGAATACTTCGATAATATAAAGTCTTTCAGTATCAATAAAATGGTTTTAAATCTTGAAAGCTATGAAATACGTGAATTAGAAGATGATTTTGATCGTGATATTGATGTTGATATATACTGCACAAGATCAGTTGAAATAAAAAATGAAAAAGTAAAACAGAATCAGAAGAAATTATTTGATTTTAAAAGGTGAATATTTATGAGTCCTGAAGAGCTAAATGAACTTAAATTATTATTAGACGAAGGTAACACAGATAAAGCAATAGGTAAGTGTTTAGATTATTCAGAAGGAACTATTCAACGTAATAGGCTTAATATTTTTAAGATTAAAAGATATAAAAATCGAAAAGAGGAGTTAAAACATGAAACCATCAGAACATGATTATCATTGTTGTGATTGTGGTAATCACGATAACGAAGAAGAATGGTGTAATTTAAAAGATGAATCTAAACTAAATACAGAAATAGGTTGTTTAGATGTGCTATTTTTATAATGAGGTGTAGCTAAATGACTGGTAATGACAAGGATTTTTTTAAAACATTTTTATTAACTTTAATAGCTTTCATTATTCTAATTTCTTGTTTAATCTATATGGGAGAAGTCAGTGCAGCTGAAGTTGAGGTTTATGGTTATTCAACTAGTGTAGTATCTGGGTGGGTTATAGTTAATAATACTTTTATTAATCATTGTCCGCTATGTTTAGCTAATAATAGTCTGGTTGTTGGTTTAAAGCGTGATGATGAGATAACTTGTTCATATTGTGGGGCAGATTATAGTTTCGATGGTTATGACAAGATGTATTCACCACGTGCTAGGTTAATTGAAAAAGAGGAGATTTAATGGATACTATAAAATTTGATAAATATTATTCAAAGCTTAAAAATAAAAGTTTCACAACAATAAGAGCCCATTATAAAAATATAAAATTAGGATCTGTTGTTGAATGTAGAGTAGCTGGAAAACAGGAAAAAGAAGAAGATATTATTTTCTATGCAAGGTTGAGAAAAATTAAAGTTCAGACACTATGGTTAATAGATGATGAAATACTTGAAAAAGACTTAAAATTACATAAAAGTGATTGTTATGGTATTTCTATTGATGATGCATTGCGTGTTTTAAGAGAATTTTATCCTGATTTACAGCCAGAAGATAATGTTTTTATTTATTATTTTGAAAGAAACTAGGGGTGTGATTAATGGATTGTGAAGAATGTGGTAACAAAATTAACAATGTAAATGTAACCAGTTTAGTAGCTAATCATGGTTTACATTGTTTTTGTAGTGAGGACTGTAGAAAGGAATATTTAAAAAGAGAGCTTGAATATAGAAGGATGGATATGGTGGAATAATGGTTAATCGTGTTGAAAGGAAAGATGGTTACTGTGAACTTTTACTACTTAAAAATCGAAAGCAAAAGCTCATAGATAAAGAATATGCTAAAGTGTCAGCTGAGGATTATAATAAAATAAAAAAATATGACTGGAGAGTTTATAAGCTTGGTGGTAAATTAGTCGCAGCTACTTATGTTGGCCGTGATTTTACTACTATTAATAAATTATTATATCCTGATTTAAAAAGGTTGCATAGGTGTAATGATGATAGTCTTGACTATCGTAGATTCAATATTAAACATTTCAGAAATGAGAAAGCTGTTAAAAATCAGGAAAAACTAACTGTTGAGGAGAATAAGCTTGTAAGTGTCAGTGCTTCTACTTATGATTCTCTTGAAAAGTTTAAAAAAGATAATGATCTTGAAGATCAAGACACAGCTATAAATCACTTACTAAATAAGACAAATAATAGTTTCTTAGCTAGAATTAAAGGAGTTGTGAAATTATGAATGTTAAATTATTGTTTAAAGACGATGAAATATTATATTATGGATTAAAAGAATTTTATAAGCATTTAGAAGATGAATTTGAATTAAATAATAGTACTGAAGAGTTAAGAGTTTTATTTAATAATACTCAAGAATTTGAACTTAATCATAAGAAAGTTGAAGCAGATATTTTTGTTTTTAGTGAAGATGAAATTTATTTTGAAAAGAAAATTGATGAAAAATATGTTAGAACTGATTATTGTAATTATAATGGTATTGATTCTTTGCAATGGATAGTTAATGATGAATTTATTAATTTATGGACTGAATAATCAAGGTGATAATATGAGTGAAGATAAAAGTGTTATAAGTAAAGCTATTGAGGATTATGATAAAAGACACGAAAATACTGATATTGATAAAGTTGTAAATACTGATAGGGCTTCTAAAAAACTTCAAACAGATCATATTAAAATGAAAGCCGATGAATTAACTCAAGATGATTTTAGTGATGATTGTGTTGATTCAAGTGATAATAAAAAAATCCGAAATAAAGAAACAGGAATTTGTATTCCTCATGAGCTCGTTGAACATAGAAACAGTCCTGTTAGGCTGTTAGAAACTTTAACAAATAATAGAGAAGTTCTTATTTTAGATAAATTACAAGAAACACATAATGCATTTATGAAAGCTAAATATGAGCTTTATAAAATAAGAGGTGAGTTTTACTCAAATAAAGAAAACTGGGATAAATGTAAAGAAAAGACCGGGAAACAATCAGATACTATATTTAAAGAATATTTCCAATCATTCGAGGAACATGGGAAATTAATGATAGAAAGAGAAAAGTCTGAATTTAAGTATGAACAATGTAAAAGGGTTTTTGAAAGCTTATTGAAATGAAGTCTAAAATTAAACTTTTATTTAAAATCCTCCTACTATGGTGGATTTTAATCATAGTAACTACAAGCATATTATTTATTAAAAATGGAAATATTAATTGTTTCAATCCACTAATAGGTTTATCTGTAGCTACTATGTGTTTTATTGTTAATTGTCAAATCCTAGGAGAGTTATAAGTATGACTTCTATATCAGAAAGAAACTTGAATCGTAGGGAAATAATTAAAGCAATAGCTCATACTTATTTAAAACTTGAAGGTGAAGCTACAGCTAAGGAAATAGCATTGTTCATCAATAAAAATAATTTGTTGCATGGTTCTATTTCTACTAGTTATATTAGTAATATTCTTGGCCGTGCTACTTTTAAATGTTATCCTAAACGTTTTAAGAGTGATAATGGTGTATGGAGATTAAATGTATAAGAAAAAAAATGGGAATTGTGGAGGATTATTTATCCTCATTTTAAAAAAGATATAATTATGAAACTACTTTAACCCAAGTTTCATATTTTCCAAAGTCTAAATTAGAGGAGTTATTATCCACGCTCGAACCGTTATGACCTAAAAGGTGATATTCTGGGTTTTTGAAAATGTTTTCTTCTAAATGTTTTTTACTATACTCAGTTTCCTTTAAATCGTCCCAGTCATCAATTGTGAAATCTTTTATGATTATCATGTATGGTTTAGAGTCCCCATTAGTGTTTATTTGTAATGAGTTCATTATGGGGTTATGTCTTATGGATTTGTAATCTGGATGTCTTTTAAGATTAACCATTTTTTTTTCACCTCCTTATTATTATATGTGTATGAAGTAGTTGATAAAATATTGTAAAAATTTAATTTATATATTATAATTTTTATAAGGAGATAAAAATTAATAACAAGGGTGTTTTTTATGGCTGTTTGTAAGTTTTGTGGTTCTGAATTTGATAAAAAACATAATAGACAAATGTATTGTAATGAATATTGTAGTAAAGAAGGTGAAAAAGAGAATAGGAGAAAAAGAAGATCAAAATATTATCATAGATATAAAAATGTTATGCATGAAGAAACTAAGTATGGTTTAGGTAGTGGTTTTTTGTCTATGCATCGTCATGAAGAAGATATTAAGGAATTAATTGCTGTTGAAAATGAAATGAGAAGATTAAAAATAAAGGCGTGATTTATTATGGAGTTTAAATGGTTAGTAAAACAATTGTTGCCTTTGTCTTATTGGACAAAGTATGGTAAAAATGGTAAGTGTTATTTTGTTATTTGGAGGATGTGGTTTGGAAAGTCATTTGATATAGAAGAATTTGAAATAAAAAAATAATAAAATGAAAGTTTATAAAAATTACATTCTTATAATATAAATTTTTATTTCTTATGTTTGGTTCTATCAACTAATTTATATTTTTGACCAGGCTTTTTAGTAGGAGGTAGTTTTTTACCTTTAACTCCTGTAACTTCTGTTTTAGATCCTGTAGCTTTATATTGTCCAGATTCTGGTGCTTTAGTTCCTGGTTTCAACCCAGTTGGTTTTTTCTTAGCTATTATTTCACCTCCTTTGTGTTATTATATAAAAAAAGTGAAGAGGGGTGTTTTTATCCTCTTCTAAAATCGCATCCATTACATTTTGCACAAGGAGGTAATGTGTCAGTTGCATCATCTAAGTATAAGTCTTCACCACAGTTGATACAGACATATCTACCTTTCCCTGGTTTTTGTCCACAGCGTGCCATGATTACCAGCTCCATTTTTTTTTAGATATGAAGTTCTCACGTCTGAGTGAAAAGTTTTAAATAGGTGAAAAAATAACTAAACATGTTATTTGAAAATTACAGAAAAAAGTAAGAATTTATTAATTATATCCATAATCTTTAAATGTTAAGAATTATATAGATATAATTACTTACTAATTTCTTGTAAGTTTTTTCTTTGTTTAGTCTTTTTCAAATGTAGGTCATTATTTTTGTCGTTATTAATAATGATCTATAAAAAGACTTTTCACATACTTATTTTTTATGCAATACTAATTTTTCGTATTACATTATTTCTTTTGTAAAATCTAACATATATAACTTCCTAAATTTTAATAAATTACTATACATATTCTTATGCTTTTTCTTAATTTTCAACTAAGAGTATAATTTTATTGTTTGTACTTATAATGTACTTATTTTATAATTGAACACTATACTTTTTATAGAAGGAATTCTAAATAATTTTATATTGAATCTATATTTTGTTTTTCATTTATTTTTTAGGCTTACCTAAACAAATTATAATTATTATTTTTTTTATCTTATTTTCTAAATCGTTACAGTATATATTGAACATGCCTATTCTGAAATGCCCTTACTGTGATGATGAAGATATCGAAATTTCATATAACCATAAGATTAGACAATATACTCTAACTTGTTTTAATTGTGATAGCTTTATTAAAATCACTAAAAAACAGGCTGATCTTAAGTGTCCTGGATGTGAGAGTAAAAATATTGTTCATGATGATTGTGAGTCTTATTGTTGTGATTGTGGTATGGTTTTGTCTGCTACTAGTAATTATGTCGGTGGTTTTAAGATTGTTTTAGATTGGGGTTTAATATTGTAGGATTAATAATTCGATGGATAGAGCAATAAGGTTTGAGAGTGTTTTCATTATTCTCCTTAAATTTTTTTGTTCTTTTGGGTTAAAGAATATTTTTTTGTTTTTATCCATCGAATTACTAATTATTAATTTTTATTATATCTTTTTTATTTACAAAGTATTACTTTTCAGCTAACCTGGAAAAATGATCACAGCTGTATATTTTGGATTCTTTTATAAAGGAACACTAAAATAGCTAAAATTCAGTAATACTTTTAATATTTTTTAATATATTTTATAATTATTTTTATTATATTTGGAGGCGGTTTTAATATGAAATTTAAGGAAATAAGTTTAGCTAAAACAATAATGCTAGCAGGACTAATAATAGCAATCTTGTATGGAATGTATTTAGGTCAAGAAAATATATCTCTTGCAGCTCTGGGTATAATCGGGGGTTATCTAGCTAAAGATATTGAACTTAAAAATAGTGAGGGTGAAGATGAAACATAATAAAGAATCATTAGAACCTTTAATAATACAAATACCCTACAGAAGAAGGGTTTGGATTACTGGATTTCTAAAAACTACAATAAGTAGTGGCCTTATAGCTACTGGTATTGTTAGTATTTTTGCAGGTATAATAGACCATCCTTTACTAGAGAAATTTAATGAAATAGGAATATTGGTAGGAGTAATAGCTATAGGTTTAGCTATTATACTTATTACTTTTATTGATCAGTATGATGAGCAGAAAAAGAAAGAGGAATTAAAGATTATTGATAATAAGATTGAGGATAAAGCTGAAGAAGTAGCTAAGAGACTTGTAGATAAAGAATTAGAAAAAATATTAGAAGAATGTAAATAATAAAAGAAAAATAATTTTTAATTTGTTAATCTCCAAGATTTTAATTCTAAAATATAATGCTTTCTTTCATTAATTGGAATATTAGATTGTTTTTTATATTCTTCTTCAGAATTATATACAATTAGAAGTACATTTTTATCTAAATTTTCTTTAATCAAATCAGTATCTTGCTCTGTTAAATTTTTAAAATATATTTTTTCACAATTCTTATTATCAGTCACTGATTTGTAATTGATTCTAACTATTCCTTCTTCTAATATATGTATTTCAATTTCGAAATTGTTTTTTGTAGTGGGTTTTACTTTTTTAATATTTAATATTTTTTTTGTCATTTTAATCAAAGCTTATGAATTTTCTTTATTTGTATGTTTTTTATAATTTTTATAAATTTAAATATTTGTTTTTAGTTTAAAAGGATAATGACTATATTCATTATTATGAATAATTATTTTATAATTTTTAGATTTATCTAAAACTTTACAAAAAAAATGATTTATTCATTTAAAAATTTAGTTATAAATAAGATATATTATAAAATTGAAGAAATATCATGTGAATTAATAGTAATAAATAATTAGAAAAAATATTAGAAGAATGTAAATAAAAAAAATGAGTTATTTTTTTATAATTGTAATTGAGTATATTCTATGTTTTCAATGTCTTTGTAGTTAAAAGTTTCTCCTTTATTATTGTTATATATTATTTTTATAGTTTCTAAATCATCATTTAAAAAAATGTTTCTAACTTTTAGATTATCATTATTGTTCACTTGTTTGTTACTAATAAAAACCCTTTCTTCATTAGTAGACTTTATTTTGAATTTAACTTTTTTAATTCTCATAATAAAAAAAAATCCATATATTGTTTATTTTTTATCATAAACTTCATAGAATAATATTGATGAAATGGGGTATACGATTTTTTTCAAGTTTTTAAATGAAATGGAAATTATTTTATTTTCAGTATCAATATGAATGCTTTCGACTATATCTGTTGATTCAATAATTCCTTGTGGAGGGGTAATTCTATTAATTTTTTTACCTACTTCATATTCAAAATTTCTTTTTTCTGTTGTAATTACTATTTTTTCATAGTTCAAATAAATCACCAATTATATTGTAGAATTAAAAAAATTTTAAAAATAAAATAATAATAGGATGTTTTTTTTAAACATTTTATTTTTTATATTAAAATATAATTTAATTATTTATAATATAAAAATATTTAAAAAATGTTTTAAATGGATTTCTATAAAGATTTTGTTTATTTGCTAATAACTAACTCTTTGATTAAAGCTATGGTTTAAGAAAAACCATCCAATTAAAAATATCGCATATATTATTGTTGTGGCGAATATTAAATTAAAATTTATCATTTTTATAATCACCACCTATATTATATATATGTTTTTGATATGTTATAAAAATGATGTATAAAAGAAAAACATTTTTTCACATATTTTACAATTAATGTAAACCTTTACAGTAACCTTTACACTTTCACCCCTTAAGGGGGGTAAATTATACCTTTACAAACCTTTACAAAATTCATTTTTCCTTTACAATTAATATGATGTGATGTTGATATTTATGCCTCCAAAGTCCAAGGTTGAAAAGTCACCTCATTTTAATGAAATACTTGACATGATAGAAAAAAGTATTTCTCCAAGGCATATTTCTGATTACTTGAAGAATGAATATAATGAGAGTATTTCTCATACTGCTATTAATAATTTTGTTAAAAAAATAAAATCTAAGACTGCTTCTGAGTATTATAAGCAACAAAAGGTTAAAGAAAAAGATAAGAAGTCTAAGGTTGATGAAGTTGTTGATAAAGAGTTAGCTAATAAGGAAGCTATTGATGATGTTGTTAATAAAGGAGTCTCCGATTTAGATGCTTTAGACACTATTATTTCTGAAGCTGAAAATGTTGGTTTAGATATAGATAGTCTTTATGTTGAAGAAGGTCCAAGAGGAGGTATTGTTACTTCTCAAGCAGATATTGTTAAAATTCAGATTTTAGTTAAGAGATTAGGGATTGATGCTATTAAGGCTAAAGCTATGATTTTAAAAGATAGTCCTGAACCTCCAGATATTAATGTTAATATTAATGATTTAAATAACTTTTTTAAAAAGCAAAGAGAAATTGCGATAGAAAAAGCTACTGAAGAAAAATGATAGTCAATGATTACAGGGTTTTAAATGAATCCTGGTTTGTTAATTTTATAGAAAAATCATTGATAAAAAATAGGCATATTCCAAACGATATTAAAAAAGGTGTTTTAGAATATCATCAACAATTATTACTTATTTACTACTGTTTTAAATTTAATATTGACCCTGAAAGCTTATCTCCACAAGTAAATAATATTCTGTGTGGTGGGGGTAAATATGGTGGTAAAACACTAATGGGTGCTGTTATTGCACTTTTATTAGCTGAAGAAAAAATTACTATTACTGTCACCAGGCAATTATACAATGACCTTTTTGAAGATGGGAAAAACAGTATACATGGTTATATAACCATGTGGGATAATCAATTGTATCCTAATGGAAATGGTCTTAAATGGAATGCTAAAGAAAGACAATACACCACTCTTGGTGGAGCTGTTATAAAGTTCAGAGCATTTAATTATGATAAAAAAGCTGACAGTACTCAAAGTAAATCAAACCATATTATAATTAATGATGAAGCTTTGCAAAACAGTAAAAAGATACTAGATAACCTCAAAAGTACTCTTAGACAAGATAAAAATTCATTCTATCCTTTACTATTTTTATGTTTTGGAAATCCTCAATTAAATAACTTAACAGTTAATAATTACTTTGATAAGACATATATAAAAGATAAAACCAAAACAAACTATTTTTATATTCGTTTACAATGGGATACAAACCCTCACATTAAACAAGCTGAATACGAGCAAACTCTTAATGAAATGGATGAAGATGAAAAACAAGCTTATAAAAATGGTAATTTTAGTCATATTCCTGGTGTAACTGGTTTTATAAAAAAAGAACTAATGGATACAAGATGTATTAATGTAGACAAGTTCATAAAATCATTACACGATACAAGTAGTATTTTATTCATGGATTTAGCTGGGAGAGGTCGTGATAAGTTTGCAGTTTGGACATATACTTATGATTATAACACAGGTAATATGTTTCTGGATAATGCAAGTCAAACTAAAACTGAAGAAGGTGAAGAACTTATTATATCTCATGTTGAAGAAGATAATGATAATGGTCGCTATCCTGGAGTTGGAATATTGGAAATGGAAGGAGGGAGTTTCTTGTATACTGAGAAATATTGGTATGATATATTTGACAATTTAGATATGGATTTAGATGTCGAAAAACCAGTTGGCAATAAGTATGCAAGAGCTATACCATTGAGAAAAGGTCTTAAGAATGAAAAAGTTTACATCAATGAAAGATTGAAAGAAAAGAATTATACTGAAGATGAGATAACGCAGGATTATTATACTTTATTTTGTAATGAAATGTTACAAATGAAGCCAATTATGGAAGTGAGCCCCAATCTTGTTGATAGTGCTACCTTAGGATATAATTGGATTAGAAATAATAAACATTATTTAAGAAAAGCGGTGGCGAGTGTAGTATGAGCAGAACTCCTGAATTTTTTATAGTAGATGATGAAGCTGTTGAATCTAGTGTATTTGAACAATACTCTATTAAATCAGAATCAATAGAAGAATCTCAGCAAATCAAAGACCCTTTTAATGATTTTTATGGAAACAAAGGTCTTATTCAGCCTAAGCTTGATCCTTATAAATTAGCTAAACTATCTAAAATTAATACTTATCATAGAGCTTCTTGTCGTATAAAATCTAATGATATTGGAGGTTTAGGTTATAATATTAAACCTGTCACTGATAATCCTAATGAGAAAAATAAGATACTTTTACAAGAGTTTTTTGAAGGTTCGGATGAAATTCTTGAAGATATATTACGAAAAAATAGAAGAGACATTGAAGAATTAGGATATTGTGTTTTAGAAGTTATAAGAACAGGATATGCAGCTAAAGGTATTCCTAAGAAAATAGCTCATATTCCAGCTAAAACAGTACGTATTCATCAAGATGAAAATAAATACTGTCAGATTAGAGGAACTAAAGAAAGATGGTTTAAACGCATTGGGTATGAAAAAGACATTGATAAAGAAAATGGTGAAGAACACCCATTAGGTTATTTATCCACTGATAAAAGAGCTACTGAGATTATACTAAGTGTTAAATATTCAACTGATGATGAATATTATGGTGAGCCAGATTCTGTTTCTGCACATAATGCCATATTAGGTGATAAAACAAGAGCAGAGTATAATATTTCTTTCTTTGAAAATTATGGAGTTCCCACTTACTCAGTAAGTGTTTTAGGTGATTTTGACCCAGGAGAAAAAGACCCTAAAACTGGTAAAACTCAAATACAGAAAAACATTGAGAATAAGTTTAAATCTTTTAAGAAGAATCCACATAGTGTCATGATTACAACTATTCCTAGCCGTAAAGGTGCTAAAAATGTTGAAATACGGTTTGAAAAGTTATCTGTTGAGACTAAAGAAGCTAGTTTCAGAATGTACCGTGTTGATAACCGTGATGAAGTACTAACTAGTCATGGTGTCGATCCTAATCGTGCAGGAGTAATCACTACTGGAGCATTAGGAGGTAATGTTGCAGGCGAAACTAAGAAAAATTATAAAGAAAGTGTAGTGATTCCTCAACAGAGAACATTAGCTGCTTTGATTAATAAGTATATTGTTCGCCACGAATGGGGATTTAAAATATTTGATTATAATTTTGAACTTAAAACATTAGATACAGATGATCTTACACAGAAAATAGATAATGATTGTAAGTTAATGGATCATGCAGCTCTCACTCCTAATGAAGTTAGACGTCGTAATGGACTTGAACCTGTTACTGATAATCCTTTAATGGATATGTATTATTTAAACAACATCCCTTTAGAAGAAGATAGGGATGTTGATCCTGTTATTGTGAATCTTGAAAATCTGAGAGATAATATTATACAAGAGGTTGAAAACAATGCCAAAACTAGCACGAAAAGTGATTGGTCATTTAGATCAGTGTATAATGGCTTTAAAAAGTTCAAACCATCCAAAAAAGTATAGTTTTAAGTCTGAAAAAGATTTATATAGGCAATTGCAGATTTATCTAAATAATCTTATTGATAAAAAAGTTAATCAAATTAATGATCCTGATCTTAATAAGTATACAGCTAATAGTTTTGCTCAAGAAGCTATTTTCTTAAACATTTTCAGTCTTAATAATCCTACTATTGTACGTGATTTTCAGACAATACTTAATAGTCCTTTAACAGATAATAATGCTGTCACAAGAAATCTTATTAGTGTTTCTGCAGATAATACTGCTCGAATTATATCTGAATTGGAAACTGAGCGAGTTTTAAAGAATCTTGAATATGTTGAAAGAACTTTAGAACAATCTAAAATTGATTTAGATAAATATAATAGTTTAAGTGAAAAATTAAGTCCGACTGTTTCAAGACAAGAAATTCTTGAACGATCTCTTGAAGAGGGGAAAATGTATAATGGTCGCGATTTGTCTTATAAAGAACTAAATAATCTTGCTAAGAATCTTGAAAATTATAAAACTCATAGGGTTGATTATGACGAAGCTTTAGCTATTAATGAAGAAGCTAGAGCTAATGGTTTACCTCCTGTATATACTCATAAAAAATGGATATGGTCTGGATTGGAAAATACTCGTCATAGTAATATGGATGATGAGATTGTTGAACTTGAAGATATGTTTGAAGTTAAAAATGAAGTTAGTGGTGATATAGATCATCTATTGTTTCCTGGTGATGTAGAAAATTATCATAATCCTGGAAATATTATTAATTGTGGATGTACCTATGAAATAATATCTGATTATAGTGATTATGAAGAAATTAATAATCAACTATCTGAAGATAGTTTAAAAGAATTAGATAAAAAGTATAGTAAAGAATATTCTGAAAATGTGAAAAGATCCATGAAAATGTATTCTGATGATGGTAACATTGTTAATGATTGTCTTATAAATCATAATGGTAAATGGAATTCTGATTTAGAAACTAAATATGGTATAAATGAACAAAAATATAAAAATATGGTGAAAAATTTAAATAATAGTCAAGTTAAGCTAGTTGAAGATACAAATCTTTTTAGAGGGTTTAAAAATAATGTTAATGACTTTTATTTAGGTCAATCTATTGAACACAGTGGTTTTGCTTCAACTAGTTTTGATAGAGGTGTTGCAAAATTCCATGCTACAGAAAAAGGAAGTATTTTGCAGATTGATGCTCCAAAAGGAACTAAAGGAGTTTATATAAAACAAAATTCTTTAAGGCCTGAAGAAGTAGAGTTTTTATTACCCAAAGGTACTGTATTAGAAGTTTATAAAATCAATAAATCAAATGGCATAGTTCATTGTGCCCTAAATTATTTATAATAATAAAAATATAACAATATATTAAGTGATTAAGATGATTAAAAATTTTGAAGAATATAAAACTTATCGAAGTAGATATTTAACTGAAGGCATTCCTGCTGAAGAATCTGCTGAGATAGAAAAAGAGATGGATGATTTTAGAAAAAACAATCCTGAAATATTCCGCAAAATGAGTGAAGCCAAATGGGTTGGTTCTTTAACTGATCCACAATAATAATTAACTTTTCTTTTTTATTTAATAATTTTTATATTTAATTTATAAATGATTTTTAAGCCAATAACCAAAATTGGGTTGTTGGCTTTTTTAATCTAAAAATTTTAAAATCAATTTTTAAAGCATTCATAACAAGTTATTCTAGTGATAGCTATATCTAATTTTTTAAAAACCCTATTTTATTACATTTTAATAAGTTATATTAGCGATAGCTATGAAAAAGAGGTTTATTCATGTTTATTAAAATAATAGGACAACCACCACCAAAATCTTACAAATTATTTATTATAATGTAATTTTGACTGTAGAACTAATTAGAAAAAGGTGATTACAATTGCAAAAACAATGATTGTAAACAAAAATGAAGAACAAAGACTCATCACATTACCTTTACTGATTCCAAACTATGATGATTGCGACGCTCCACATGGAGAAAAACAATTATCAATAGAAGAAATAGCTGATTTTTCTCACAAATATATGGAAAAATATAGGAAAGTCGATGGAGGCCATACCTATATTAAAACTAAAAAAGAAGTAGCTGTTCCTGTCGAATCTTGGCAATTAAGAGAAGACACAGCTATGAAAACCATTGAAGGTGATGAGATTACTTATCCTGAAGGTACTTGGATGGGAACTTTGAAAGTTTTTGATGATGATGCTTGGGATAAAGTTGATAAAGGCATTTATACGGGTGGAAGTGTCACTGTACTTGAAGAAGCTGTTGCTGATGATATTGTTCTTAAAGAAGCTGCTGAAAAAGGTCGTGTTCTTATTAAAGATATTCCAGATCCTGCTGTTGCAACAATAGCACTCGTGGAAAAACCATGTGTTTTTGGTGCTAAATTTTGTAGTGTTAAAGCAGCTACTAAATCAGATAAAAAAGAGTCTTTTGAAGCTAAAAGAGATAAAATTTCAGGAGCTATTAGAAAAAAATTTGGTGATGATAACTATGTTCAATTGACTTATGATGATAAGGTAGTTGTTCATAGTTGGAAAGAGGAAAAATATTATGAGATTCTATATTCTATTGGATTGGATGATACTATTGAATTTGGAGAGCCTGTGGAAGTTGAACAAGAATTTGTAGCTAAAAAAATGTTAGAAGTAGCTAAAAAAGCAGGGCGTAGTATAAGTGATTCCACATTTAATAAATTAAAAAATGCTTGGGATTCATTAGGTAAATTGATTGATAAAGCAAATAATGAAAGAGAGGATAATTCTCTTGGATTAAAAAGTGATAAAATGACTAATGATAATGAAAAAAACAAAGATGTTGTGACTAAAGCTGAATTAGATACAATATTAGATGAAAAATTTGAAAAACAGGAAGATAAATTAGTTGAAGCTGTTAAAGCAGCAAATGAAACTGATGAAGATAAGAAGAAGAAAAAACTTGATAAAATAAAAAAAGATTTAGAAGATTTAGGGATAGATACATCTAAAATAGATTTCACTGTAAAAAAACCCGAAAATGATGAAGATGAGGAAGTTGTAAGTAAAAAAGAATATAACGAAGTTGTTGAGAAAAATAAAGAATATGCAGAACAGTTAGGAATAGATGTAGAATCACAATCATTAAAAGGAAAAGATGATGATTCTAATGTTTCTACTAAATCTGAAGATGATAGAATATTCGCTTCTATGAATAAAACTAAAAAATCAATGAAAAATGAATAATAATAATTAAGAGTGTGTTAATAATGACTACAACTTTAGATAAAATAACAAATCAAGAAGCTGCATTTAAAAATATGACCAATATAAAAGATGGTAAAGCTATTTTATCACCTGAACATCTTGGTCAGTTTTTAGCTTATGCCGCATTAGACAATATAATGTTAGCAGGTTCCAAACCTGAGCTAATGAATGCTCCAGAGAAAAACTTAAATCGTGCTGGAATCGTTGGAAGAGTATTAACCAATGGTTATGATGATGATGGAAACACTCGTGAATTAGGTGAAACTGAAAAGAAATCTCTTAGTTTTGGAGCTAATACTTTAATAGCTAGAAAACTTAAAGCCTGTGCAAAAATACAGGATGAAGATATTGAAGACAATATCACAGGGGAAGGCTTAGTGCAGTTTTTACTTAGTGAAATGGGTAGAGCTATTGGTGAAGACTTATCATTATATACTGCATTTGGAGATAGTGATTTAACTAAATCTCAAGATCCTCTTTTATGTATTAGTGATGGTTGGTTTAAAAAAGCAGCTCATCAATTAGAAGTAGGAACTGATTTTGATATGGGGGGTGCTAATCAAGTAGAAAGACTATTTAACACTGCTATTAAGAAATTGTCTCCAAGATTCCGTAAAAGAGATAAACTAGTATTTTATGTTCCTTTCGAAGTTGAAGACGCATACAGGGAATTATTAGCTAGTAGACAAACTGGTTTAGGGGATGCAACACAAATAGGATTTGCAGAACTCAAATACAAACAGATTAGTATTAAAAATCCTAATGCTCTCGATGACCCTGAGGTAAGGGAACTTATTGCATCTGGTAAAATGATGTTAACTGATCCTAAAAATCTTGCATGGGGTATTAGGAAGAACATGAGTATTGAACCTGAAAGAAAAGCAGGTCTTGAAAGAACTGATTATTGGTTCCGTGTTCGTGGAGATATGGATATGTACTTCAGAGAAGGTGCAGTAACTACAACTATTCCTCTTGATATATTAGAAGAAAGTTTAATCGCCGATGGAGGGGACATATCACCTATAGAAACCATACCTACTGTCCCTGTTTTTGTTAAAGACAGTTCTGATAATCCTATCGACGGAGCTAAAGCAGTACTTAAAAATAGTGATAATGTGACAAGACAAGTTACCGTCGGAGTTGATGGTAAAGGTGTTCTTAATAGTGTTGTTGCTGGTGATTGGACTGCTACTGTCACAGCTACTGGTTATGAAACATTAATTGAACCTGTTACTATTAACGATGATACAGAAATATCTTTCACTTTAACAGCAGAATAAGAAAATATTTAGGAAGGATAGTTTTTAGCATGAATATTGGAAACATTCCTCCTCATGATACAAATCTTGAAGAACCTTCAGAAACTAATATTCCTATTTTTTCAGAAGAATTAGCTAGAAAGATTTTGATTGAACTTGATGGTTGGCAATTAATAAATTCAGAAGATACTGAATCTGATGGATCAAGCCAACTATTCATTGATCATGATGATGAAGAACAGCTAAAAAATATTAGTATTAATCATAATGTTTCTATAAAGGAAGTTGAAGACTTTTTCAATAAAGCTTTTGATGAAGCATTATCTTATACTAATCGTTATGATATTGATGATTTGGATGAAATAAAGGCTAGATTATTTTTTAATGGTGTTATTAAATTAACAGCTTCTAATTTATGGTTAAAGTACAATACATCTGTCACAGTAAATAATGATGAAGGTACTATTGATTATGGTCAAGGTGGTAAGCTTTTTAAAAAATATTTAACAATTATTGAGCCTTTTATCAAAGGAGTTCATATTGAAATAAGTGCTATCTAAAAAAATAAGAAGGGGCTTGTTTTATTATGGGAGCAATACTTTCTGAATTGAAAACTAGAGTTAGTGTTAAAACTGATACTTCACAAATTGATAAAACTATAAATAGTATTGATAATGATGTTTTTGCTCCAGCTATTAGTATTCTGAAGAATATAAAATCAAAAATCGAAAATGATGTACCTAATGCATTATCTAATCGTGTAGCTGAAAGAATAAGATCTTATCAAGAACAGTTTATTTGGATGAATGGAACTGTTGACACTACTCAGATGGTTAATACTATTTTTGTTGAACCTTCTGCTCAAGGTGAGGTTGATGTTGGAGCAACTGCTTTATCTGAAGATGGTTTCCCATATCCAATTGTTATTGAGTTAGGAAGTGTTAAATACGAAGGTAAACCCTTTGCTGAACCTTCATTGAACTATATTCAAAAAGATATTCAGAAAATAGGATGGGAAGTTGTAAGAAGTAAGTTGGGCTGATAATTATGGATAAAGAAATAATATCTGATACTAGTACTACAGAAACAAGTGCATTTCTGATTTATAATGCTTTGAAAAAATCAAATCACCCTTTAATAAGGAAATTTAAAGTTACCTTTCCATATGAGGGAGTTTTAGTTGAAGAATCAAATGTTATTATTGTTGCAGAAGCTAATGAAGAACATGACTATAGTACAAGTAATAGTGATCATTATAAAGCTTTGACTGAGGTTTATATTAAAACTAAAAAAGCTGATTATAGTGAGGTTAGTAAATTACTTAGATCAACTCGTCGAGCTGTTAAAAATGTTCTTAAAACGGATGATGTGTTGAAACGTACAAATATGGTTTTTAGAAATAGTTCTTCTAAGTATGGGAGCAAGTTTGCACTTAAAGCAAGTAATATGCTAGTTCAAATTGATGAAATTGATATTTATAATCAAGAAGAAAATGAGGATTTTAGTGTCTTTTTTGATGATACAGAAATAAATAAGTGAAGAGACTTATTTTATGAAATAAATTAGGAATGATTAATTATGGTTGAATTTGAAGAATTGCCCGAAGTAGGGGAAAAAACAGCACAAAAACTACGAGATGCAGGTTATAATACAATCATTGATTTAGCTATTGTTGAACCTGAGGAGTTAGCTGAAAAAGCTAAAATTGGTAATAAATTAGCTAAGGATCTTGTAAGTTTTTCTAAAGAATTGGAAAATGCAGCTGAAAATATTGAAATAGATTATACTAGTTTAGAAGAAAAAAAATATGATTTTGATTTAAAAAAAGAAAACCAGTATCTTGTAGCTGGATTCAAAGCCAGTGAAAAATATAATAAAGATTTAAAAGGTGAAAAGTTAAAAGAAGCCTTTGAAGAATATAAAGGAGGAAAAATAGAATGATAGGTGAACCAAAGATTAATTATAGTGAAGGAACTGAAACTATTAAAAATATTGGGAATAGAAATGTTTTATGCATTATAGCACCGTTTAAAGACAGTTCATTTGCGTTTAAAGCATATCCTACTATTGAGCAAGCTGTTGAAGATCAAAAAACAGAAATTACTGAAGCGTTAGGATATAAATATTTACAGTTATTACAAAAACATTTTCCAACACTTAAAGACATTGTACTTGTTAATATAACAACTGGCACAACTACACCAGATTATGCTTTAACAAATGAAAAATTATCTAATGCTTTTGAAGAATTAGAAAAAACAGAAGTTAGTATAATTAATATTCCATATTTATTAACATCAGATCAATTAGAAATGTATAAAACATTTAGGGACGAGCAATTCCAAAATATGTTTGGTTTTGGATTAATCTATCCTACAGATCCAGAAACATCAAGTTTAACTGCTGTTTTCAATCAATTCAAAACAGGAGGAATTTATGCAATAGCTACTACTCCTCAGGAAATAGAATCTGAAGAATACTCAATAATTGATATGAGTGTTTATTTCGCTGGTTTAGTTGCTAGTGTTGATGAAAATAGAAGCTTAACTCATTATGTTCTCGATGGAGTAGTTGGAGAAACAACTAAAGAAAAGTATGGAACAAGTATTTATGAAGCTATATTGAATAATGGTGCTTTAGCTACTGGTTATAGGGATAAAGTTAATAATATACTTCAGATTGTCAATAGTGGGACTTGTACTTGGAATGAAAAAATAAATGATACTAATGATCTTAAAATAGACAGAGTACATCATTTGATTATGAATGAAATTAGAAGAGCTATATTTAATATTATTGGAAAAGACAATAATCGTATTGCTTCTGAAGATTTTAACATGGCTGTTTCTAATATAAAAGAGAAATATCTTAAAGCAGGATTCATTACTGATTTAAAAACAAGTATTAGTAAAACAAGCTCACCTAAAGTAGAAATTTTAATGAATGATAAACAAGACAATATTCTAACTATTGTTGATGTTCTAGGAAATATTGATATAATAAACTAAAAAAGGAGGATGGATTTATGTCTGGAGTAATAGATCTTAAAAACGGTGTTTTAAAAGTATGGCTTAAAGAAAATGCAAGACCAGTTGAATTTAACTTTTTAACAAGTTTTTCACCAGAAAAAGCTGATGATACTAGCACTAAATTAACCAGTGATGGTGAAGTACAAATAGGTGCTCCTAATACTGGTGCAGAGGTTAGTGTTGAAGGTGTTGCGTATGGTAAAAATAAGCAGCAAATTAAAGAACAATTAAGAGTTTTTGCAGTGGGTAATTTTTACTCTGCATTATGGAGTGGTGAAGAAAATACAAATGATTCTATTGATTCTACTCCTTATGTGCATGAATTTTTAATGTTTGGAGGTACTATTAAAAGAACAAGTGAATGGAGTCCTGAAGACCAATTCAGTAATAAAATGACTATTAAAACTAATAAATTAACTGAATTAGTAGATGGTTATGATGGTTCTACACCACTCGAAGGAGTAGGCTAAATTTAATATACTTTTATTAATTTTTTTTTATCCTATAAACAAAAAGCTGTTTTTAATGGAGTAGTGCAAGTCTGCTCATAGGATATTTACCTTTTTTGTACAAGTTGGTAAACCGTGCCAGATACGTTAGTTGGCGACCCTACCGCACAGAAATCCTTAATATGGGTCGTTAAAATTATAACTGTGTGGTAACATGATATTAAGGAGTAAAATTATGAATAATTTAGAAAAATTTAAAGATTTAATCCATGGCTACGGATTAGATGAAAGAGAAACTAAAATAGATGACAATAGTATGTGTTGGTTTACAAACCGTTTTTTCACTGTTTTATTTGATGTAAATCAATCAACTATTGATAGAAACATTAATGAATTGTTAAAAGTTGGTGAAATTGATCAAAATAGCAATATGCAAAAATGCATATTAGTCGGTTCTGATAAACCTGTGAATTTTTATGATATAAATGTTTTGTATAGTCTTGGTATGTGGCTTAGAAGTCCAAGAGCGTTAGAATTTAGAAACCATATTAAAGAATTACTTGAAGGCTTAAGAAAAGGCGATTTAAAAATAACTTCAACTAAATCTTTCTTTGAAATTGTAGGTAACAAAAAACCCACTGTCAACCATCTTAAAAACCGTGATTTATGGTTAAATGAAGGAAAATCAACCCCTCAATTGCAACAAAGAAGTTTAAGTATTTTTATTAATTTAGGAAGGAATGAGTATTTATCAGAGTTAGAGATAGCATCTCCTAATCTTTGTAGTAAAATCAGTGATGTATTCAACATTCATATAACTGGACACACAGCTAAAGAATTACGGGAAATAAGAAAAGTACCACATAATAGGTTGCTTAGAGATTATTTAACTGATGTAGAATTAAAAGCTATGATAAGTGCTGAAACTATTTTTAGTTTTTTAATGGAAAAAGAAAGGTATGTTCCAAGATATGTTAAAGTTATTGAATTAGCTGAAATAGCTGCAAGTCAAGCACACAGAGAAGCAGTATCAATGAGTAAACTTTTAGGTAAAATATATCATGATTATACTGTACAAATTGATTTATTAGAAGCAATAGGATGTTAAAAAAAACTATTTTAATATATATTATTAATTTTTTAAAGGAGTAAAAATTATGAGTGAAAATAAACCGAAAATACAAGAAAAAAGCTTAAATGAATTATTAGCTGAAACAGAGGTAAAAATAACACAAAAAGATTACTACCAAACAGAAAAATTCAAACTAGGAAATGGAATAGTAGCAATAAACTTCAAACCATTAAGCCAGAAAACTTTCATGAAAATGAATAATAAGCACGTAGATGAACGTATACCTTATCTTTTATCACAAACATTATACAATCCAGAAGAAAAACGATTATATACTATTGATGAGTTAAAAGCTTTATTCGATGGCTTAGGTGGTTTAACAATTACAATAGCTAATAAAATATTAGTAGAATCAGGATTTGACATCAAGTCTAGTGGCATACAATTAGCTTTTTAAAGAAGCACCTTAACTTTGAAAATGGCAAGTTAGGACACATAACACGAAAATATTGTGCAGGATTGTTATTATTAGATCAAGAAGATCTTAATAATCGTTCAGGTTTTGTCAGACTTGCTTTTGAAGTTATTACAAATGAGGTGCTACGATACAAATTCATTATGGCAGGAGGAAAAAGAAAATAAAAATAAATAAAAAAAAAGGAATTAATAATATATAATATATTTATATGGTTTATAATTATTAATTTTTTTATAATTTTTCATATTAATCACTTATATTTTATTTACTTATAGTCCCATTAAAAACCATATTACCACGATCAAATATTTTAAAATTAATATGATCAAGATTATGTGTCTCTATATTTGATGAAAAAGATCTTTCAGTTTGGCTTGACCCTCCAACAGCACTAATAGTTTCTTTTGATAATTGTTTTCCATTACTATCGTAATATATAAATTCTGCAGAATAAGGTCCATTTTCTAAATTTCCAATTCTTAAATATATATTAGTTGAATTTTTGATATCATAAGTAATATTCAAATCAGTATCAGTATAATTATGTTCATTAACTGTATTCATACTTGAACTAACTACATATGCATCAGTATCTAATGTTAAATTTCCATTATTTAAAACCATAATTCCACCAACTGCAGATACAGTAATAATAGCTATTATTGCTATTAATATTATAATTATCTTTTTATTTTCCATATTTTATTACCTCATATACTATTTTTATTAAATATTATTATTTTTTCTTATTATACTTATTAATCTTTTCTAAAAAAATTTCCCAAAGGAGTAGTATTATTATGTCTTCCAATGAAGTAGATATTAAAATCAAAACCAGTGTAGATGGTGATGAATTAGAATCACTAAACAAACAACTTAAACAACTTTCTGCAGAAGAAACAGAAATCAAAGTAGGTGCTGATGCAAATAGTGCAACTGATAAACTAAGAGAGGTGCAGAAAAAAGCTAAAGAAATTGCTGCTGAAAAAACATTAGTCAATATAGGTGTGGCTACAGAAGGATTAGAAGAGATAAAGAAGATTAAATCCGAATATAATGAATTAAAAAATATGCTTCCTCCTAATCTTCGTGTACAAATGGATAATGCGGCAGAAGATAGGATAGATGAAATTCGTAAGAAAATAAATGATCTTGATGGTTTATCTCCACAAATAAAAACTATGATTGAGTCTGGGGCTATTGATGAATTACAAGCTATTCAAACAGCTACTGATAACCTCGATGGTTCTTCTCCTAAAATTAAACCTACTGTTGATGATTCTGAAGCTATATCCTCATTACAAAATATCCAAAATCAAGCTGAAGGCATAAGCGGACTTGAACAAGGAGTAGGAGGTTTACTCGCTACTGCAGGAGCTAGTCAACTTTTAACCAACGGAGTAGAAACAGCTACTAACATGGATAAAGCTTGGAGGAATTGGGTAGGAAGTTTACAACAATCAGGCATGGGATTGGATCAAGCTAAAAAGAAAGCTGATAGATTTTATGATACTGTTAATAATTTAGCTAGTACAGGCCAATCAAGTGATTCATTATTTAAAAATGTAGCAGGGTTAGTAATTAATCTTAACAATAAAGTATCTGATTCGACTTTAGGTATGACTGAAAAGGTAGTTGCTGGGTATGAAATGCTTGGTGGTCGTACTGGGGCAACTATGTATGAGATGGAAAAAGAACTTAAAAATTTCTTATCTACTGGTGATTTAGGTTTGATGGAAGATACTCTTTCAAGTTTAAGAGATCCTGAAAAATGGAAAGGTCTTTTAGAAGGTGCTGATACAGTAGATGAGCGAATCAAAATATTGCAAGATATGCTTCAAGAAGAGGGAATTATGGGAGCATTAGATATTGATGCTCCTTCTAAATCTATTGATCAATTAAAAGCTCTTTTCGACGCCAGTATGACAAACATAGGAACAACTCTTATTAATATGATTAAACCTATTGCTGACGGTTTTATGTGGTTAGATGAATTAACTAAGGGTGCTTCTACATCAATATTATCTACTATTGCAGTTGTAGGATTGTTAGGTGTAGGACTTATAGGTCTTGTTGGTGCTCTTGGAATGGTAGGTAGAAGTTTCACAGCTACTTTGTCAGGAATTAAAGGGTTTGGATCAATTCTTAAAGGAGGAGGCGGACTAGTTAATGCTTTAAAAGGTGCTGGTTTAGCCACTCAAACGGCAGAACTAGGAGCAAATACTGCAGCACTTACAGCAAATACGGCTGCTCTTGAAGCGAATAATCTTGCAAGAGCTGCATCTATGGGTGGTGCAGCAAAAGGTATAAAAGGTGTTGGGGCTGTTGGTGGTGCAGCAAGTGGTGCAGCTCCAGGAGCAGCTGCAGGTGCAACAGGGTTGTCTGCTATTAGTGCTTCTATTACTACAATGCTTGTACCTTTAATCGCTATTAGTGCAGTAATTGCTATTATGATACCAATAGTGGCAGGATTAGCCATTGAAGTATTGTTATTTGTTAGACTTATTGGTGAGGTTGTTATAGCTCTTAGATTTGATAAACTTAATTTGACCTCTGCAATTGAAGGCATCAAACAGATTGGTCTTGCTATGTGGGAACTTTTAAAAGCTTTCACAGTACTCACTGCTATCAATATTGTTAATGTTGTTTATACTGCAACAGGAGGTATCATTAATACTAGTTTAGCTTTGGCTCAGTTTTGGGTAGCAAGTAAAGAAATAGAAGCACTTCTTAATGAAGTATCTAAAATGAATATAGATGATTCAAGTGTTAATAAAATTAACCAAATTGCTTTATCAATTAAAGGTATTGCAAGTGCTATGGGTCAATTGACTGGGCTTAATTTATCTGGTTTGGGCGTTATGCTTACAGGAGGTATGCAGGCTATAAGACAGAATATAAGACACATGACCGATATTGGAAAAGAAATACAAGCTATAAACATACCATCTATTCCAAAAGAAAAAACAGACATGATACAAAGATTAGCTGATACATTAAAGTATTTACAAAAAGCTAGTGATGCGGTTAATGAATCTTTAGGTTGGTTTGGTGAGAAAATAATCACCATAAAGGACAGTAAGGGTATGAAAGCAACTTTAGACAATCTATATAAAATTGCTACACAGATTAATACTGTTAATATACCTTCAGTCAATGCAGGCAAAACTGACACAATTAAACGATTATCTGATGTCACAGGCGATCTTCAAAAAGCTTCTGAATCTATCAAAGATGCTCTTGGTGTTGGGTGGTATGGTAAAAAAATGGTCAGTATAACTGACACTAAAGGTATGAAAACTACTTTAGATAACCTATATATAATTGGCACCGCTATTAATACTGTTAATTTGCCTAATATTCCTAAAGAGAAAATAGATACTATTCGTAATCTTAACAATGCTATAATGCCATTAGTAAATGCATCTAAAAGTATTAGTGATAATTGGACATCAATTGTTGCAACTCCTGCTATGGCAGAACCATTTAAACTTGCTATCGATACTTTATATAGTATTAATCAACATTTAAATACAAAAGGATTTAATATTGATCCTGCTAAAACACAAGCTATAACCAACTTAAAGACAATAATTTCAAAAATAGCTGAAGTAGGATTATACATTTCAAATAACTGTGCTAATATTGGAACAAATATAACTGATAATGCTGGAAATATTAAATCAGCTATATCTGCTTTGTATAGTATTAATCAGCATTTAAACAGTATGCCTTTCCAAGTTGATACTGCTAAAATAAACATATTAAACTCATTAAAAACAACTATTCAAGCGATTAATAATGCTTTGTCTGCTGGTGCTGGTGTTCAAGCTGCTGCTCAAAATATGGGTTCTAAAATTACCACTGGGTTTAAAATAGGAGCTAAAAATTTAGGATCTGCAAGTGTTACTGTTGTAAGTGCTGCTATATCAGCTGTTAAAAATCGTTATGATACAATGCAAAGTGCAGGTAATGCACTAGGCGCTGCATTAGTCAGTGGTTTTAGAGCTGGTGCAGGAATAAACAGTCCAATAGCAGCTATTATTTCAGGAATGAATGATACTATTAGTTTTATTCGTAGCCTTACTAGTGATTTTTATACTGCAGGATCTGCACTAGGTGCTAATTTAACAGCAGGTATGACTGATGAGGAAAAAGCAGATTTAAATGTTAATGATTTATTAAGACAAAATTCTGGTTCTGTGATGGATATTTATTATGGTAGTAGTGTTAATTGGGTAGGTGGTGCTGCTGGTTCTCCTTTTGAAGAAGCAAATAATGGTGAAAGTATGTATCCTTCAGGAGGCAATAACATTATTAATAATTTTAATAGCCTAATTACTGAAAGAGATGTTGCAAATTACGTAATGGATATTATAGAGGACTATAATGATCGTGAAGCTAGTAGGAGTTAAAAATCATGGGTGAACATGTAACTTTAACAAAAGTTGTTGTTAATGGACTTAAAATTGAAAAGATAATCCAGAATCTAGGGGTTGATTTTGAAAATACTTTGAATTATAAAAAAGCTGAATTAACAAGTGGGAAATCATATTTAAAGAATTTCCCAAACAAAAGTGAAAGTATAAAATTCAAAAGCATTTTAACTCCAGATCAGTATGAAGTTTATGAAAAAGCTTACAACAACCTAGTGAATTTAACAAAAACTAAATCAGTGCCTATTGTTATAGGTAATAAATCTTTTATGGGAGTTGTTGAATCTATAACACCTAGCTATCCTGTTGAAGATTATAGGGAGTATGAATGGGTTATAACAGAACAAGAAAAATTTGTAGCTGATATAAAAAAATTTAACACATTCAATTCATCAAGCACAACTGCTAAATCAACAAATAAAAATAAAACGCCTTCGTATATAACTGCTTTGCTTAAATGCACTCCTAAAAAGAATTGTAAAAAAAGCAAAGTGAAATGTGTGTATCATTTGCAAGATATGCTTAAGAAAGATAAATTTTATCTTAAGTATCGAAGAGATGGATTATTTTGTATTTATACTGAACAAGAGCTTAAAAGATGGCAAACGAAAAAAGCTAAGCTTAAAAGTAAATATAGGACTGGTAAATGGAATAAACAAAGTAGAGATTATCTTAAAAAGAGATATGGGATAAAATGACAACTGAACTTTATACTACTTTTAAAAAAACTAATAGTTTTAAAAAAACTCCTATTTTTGCTGATTGGAATATTAAAAGAGATTGGAATAAAGCTGGAAGCTTAACTTTTTCATCATATTCTGACCTTGAAGAAGGAACTCATGTTAAACTGGTGAGTAGTAGGCATAGGACTTTTGCAGGGCAGATTGTTAAAAAGACAAGTACTAAGAATGATTTTTATAAGTATGAATGTTTAGATTATAAAAGATATTTATTAAGAGAAGTTTCTGAAACTTTTAAAAAGAAAACAACACATCAAATTGTGAAGTTGTTGTTTAAGAGATATTTAGGTTCTAGTCCTCTTAAATTAAGTTTAAAGAAAACTAAAACGGTTTTTTCTAGTTTAACTTTTAAAGATATAACTATACTTGAGGTTATTTCTCAGTTAATTTCGCTTGAATTTCAAAAAGGAACACTTATTTATTTTAATATTGATGAGAATGCTAATCTTATTTATAAGCCTTATCCTGAGGAAATGAAAGGTTATAGTATTAGTAGTGCTATTAGTTTTGTTAATAATACTGATTATTCTGATATTCAGACAGGTTATGAATTGTATGATGAAAATGGGAAGTTGATTAAAAAATATAGTAATAAAGCTTTAGTTAGTGTTTGGGGTGATATAAGGAATGTTACTACTCTTAGTGATAATTCATCTTCCAGTTCTGATAGTAATACTGATAGTGACATTAAAAAGATTGTTGCTAGTGTTAATAAGTCAATGCGAGGATATAAACACCCTAATAGTGGAGGTTCATGTGATTGTTTTTGTATGAGTGATAAAATATTTGCTAAATTGAAGAGTAATAAAGTGTCTTGTAGGATACTCTCTTATTATTCTGCTTCTGCAAGTAGTGGTACTCATCGTACTGTAAGTGTTAAGTATAAGTCTGGTTGGAAAGATTTTGATTATTCGGGTATGGATAAATGGTATGGTGCAATGTCTACTAAGAAAAGTTTAAAAGTATTGAAAGAATATAAAGGGTGATCTTGTTGCCTATTCGTGATGGTTATAGGATTCTAGCAGGTGTCAGCTGGACTAATGATAAAAAAACAATAACAGTAAAAATGGCTCCTGCTAGTTGTAATAAAAACAAAAGTTATAAACAACGCTACAAACGTACTTGGAAAAACTATTGCCCTGCATGTAAACAATCAGGATATTTAAGAGCCATTGGAGCTAAAGGTAGGAAAACTGCTGTTGAGGGTGAAATCAATTGTAGTTATGTTAATCCAAACGGTGGGAGATGTGATGTTGATTATGATGGTGTTAGTGGTAAAAGTAAAGAAGGTAGTTGTAAATATAGTTTGACGAAAGGTAGTAGTTCTAGTGATAGTAATACTACAGCTGAACAAAAAGTATTAGATAAGAAAAAAGCTTTACGAGAATTGAAAAATGAATATAAAGAGAAAAGCAAACCTAAAAAAGACTCAAAACTAACAATACCTCCATTAAAACTGATTAGAGAAGGTAGTTACATTGAATTAAGCCCTCCTCTTCGTTCGACTAAAACTTATTTTATAATTAGTACTGATGAATCTGAAGATGATGTTCAATTGAATATTTCTTCATCAGTTCCAGCTCCTGGTTCACAATATTCTGAAAAATACACAACTTCTGTCAGCAATGGAAGTAGTGATATAGAAAAAAGAATAAGACTACAGGGAAAAAAGCTTAAAAATGTATCTGCGATATATAAGTGGCTTAAAACAGGTAATGGTAATTTTAAATACAAATATTATAAAGGACATAAAATTCCAAGTGAAAATGAGAATAAATTCGGTAAAGCTAGTGCTGAATGGTGTTGGAAAAATAAAAGAGCCAACTGTGTTGATTACGCTTATATATTTTATATGATGTGTAGAGGTGCAGGTATAAAAGTAAATGTTATATCTGGAATTGCTAATTTCAACGACAGGTCTAATCGTCATTTTTGGAATAAATATAAAGGAAAACTTTATGATTGTTCTTCTGTTTCAGCTCGTAATTATCGTAATGGTAAAAAGGTGATTTAATTATGGTTGATTTGGGAACAGATATTGCAAGTCATGGTAAACTTTCAAGTAATGGGCAAATAGCTTTAGTTTCAGGATTAGACAATCTCCATCAAGCGATTAAAAATAGGATTAAAACATATAAAGGAACTTATTATTATATTGATGAAGATTATGGAACTAATCTTAAAGAATTTCTAGGATATGATGATAGTAATGAGATGAGAGCTATTATTTGTCTTGATATTGAAACTTCTGTAATTCAAGACTCTAGAATCAAAGATGCTGAATGTTACTATGAAAATGGTAATTTTAAATTAAAAATTACAACTGTTAATGGTGATGAAATAATTGAGGATGATTTATTATGATAATACAAGAAGATGCTGAATTTATAAAAGGTGATGGATCTATAAGAAAATTATCAGATATTATTGATGAAAATATAGATTTAGTTCGTAATGCTCAATTCCAAGGCTTAACTACTGTTGCAGACTTTAATCCAGGAAGTGTTAATTATGGTTTTATTGTTATTTATTCAATGTTACAATTTAATCAAGAAATGATGGCTGAAACAAATGATGAGAATTTCAGACTTAATGATGCAATTGGTGATGCCCTTGATGAAATAGGCTATCAAAAAGGAGTATATCGTGAAGACCCATCATTTAGCACTACTAATGTTATTTTCAATTTACCAAATCCTTTAGAATCACCTTTCACCATACTCGAAGGAACAGAAGTATCAACTGATGATTTAGTGATTTTTACCACAACTGAAGATTTGAAAATACTCAGAGGAGAATCTACAGGTGTTGTGGAGGTTATTTGTGAAGAAGAGGGGACTATTGGTAATGTAAAAGCAGGTGAAATAAACACAATTATTACTCCATTGGGTATTGATATTTCAGTGATAAATGAAGAAGATGTCACAGATGGAAAAGATGGTGAAGATGATGATAATTATAGAGCTAGGATTAAAGATTGTTGGCTTAATTATCAACCTCGAACTGCCTTGTGGTTTGAAAAGAAAGCAGAAACAATTGTTAAAAGTGCAAAATATAAGAAAATAAATAACAAACAAGGAAAATTAATTTATAAACCTCAAAATGACATTAGAGAAGTTGATCTAGTTAATTATTTTAATTTAAAAGAGAATGATATTGTTGATCATGATTTGTATTTTCAAGAAGCTACACCAGTGACAGTTATTGATGAAAATACTACAATCACTGTTTTTTTAGATAATAATTATGTTCCTGAGATTGTTAAAGATCAAATAAAAAATAACATTCAAAATTATATTAATGATATTGAGATAGGAGATGTTTTTAAATCAAATTGCCTTTTATTTATGGTTGAATCAACTGAGGGAGTTATTTTAGTTAGAATTGATGAGCTTTCAGATGTGGATTTAACAAATGAAGAATATGCTGTTATGGGCGATTTGAATATTGTGGAAGGGTGAAAAATAATGGCTTATGATGATACTAGTGAAAATGGAGATATGATATCTGATTACTTCGATGAAGAAAATAATGTCATGAATCCTCCATCAGACGCAGGCTGGTTTTTCTATAACCTTATTGGTAAATCATTAGATAGTGTTAGTGATGTGTATAATCAATCTGTACTTAATCGTTCTCCGATAAGGTGTAGTAATAGCTATTTGAATGTGCTTGGTAAAAGTATGGGGGTCAAAAGGGATTTTAATTGGTCTGATGATGAATATCGTGCTTATTTAATCTTGAATTATTATAATACTGCAACAATTAAAGGTTTGGAATATGTTTTAAATCAAATAGCTATTATTGAAACTTCTGAAATAGAAGGTTATATTACAATAGAACAATTTAGAGATAATTTTAAGTTTAGTAGTAGATTTAAAGAAAATGAATTGACTAGTGATAGGTTTATAACAAATGATTTATTGAGAACTGGTAAATCAGAGATTGTTTTGATTAATGTTCCTGTAACTGTTAATATTGAATTAATAAGTTTTATTGCAAAATTTTTAGATTATGAGGTTGAGATAATATGAATATTGATTATGATTTACTTAGAATGAATATTGAAGCTAATAGTGAAGTTGAATTAAATATAAATGAGTTACTTATTAGTGCTGAAGTTTATAAAGATGATTTTATAAGAGTTAGAAATAAAGAGGTCACTATGATTTTTGATGAAGAATATGAGCTTGTTGAATGCTATGGTGAGGTATAGATTATGACTTATGATACTAAAAATCCATATCCTCGAGAAGGTGAGGGGGCGTATATCGAATATACTGGCAGTAGTATGCTACTTGCAAGTATGTTCGAGGTCATTGGAGCAGTTAATATCCCTCGTAATTATCAGAATGGTGCTTTTAATGATAGTGAGATTTCACAAAAAGCTAAATTCATGAATATAAGTTTAATTAATCTTACAGGAGAAAATGATGGGGATAGTATTATTCTTAATTCTGGAGATTCATTCACACTTGATTGTATAATTTATTTAGCTTTATATAATAATCTGAAAATCTTTAGAATAGATAGTTCAAATAATGATTTTAGTATTGGTATTTATGATGCGAATGATATTAAAATAAAAGATATACAGAATAATGAAGATCTTAAAAATTATAATATTAATAATACAGAATTTAAAGTGAAAATCACAGCTAATACTAGTACAATTATTAATAATATTCATTTTGAAATAGTTACTAAAACACCGGATAATGATAGTAAAGTTAAGATTTTCTTAGATCAAATCGAAGGAGTAGCTCAATGGGAAGATGAACTTATTGAAAAGGTTCTAGAAACAGAGGAACTTGAGGATATTAATGAAATACCTCGAACAGCGAAAATAGGTGATGTATTTTTCAATAAGGAAGGTACAGAATTATCATTATCTGCTCAACAATTATTAAATGTGATTAAAACAGTCGATGGAATAAATTCAGGTTTAGACTCTGAATATCTTGGTGGTCAGAAGTATGATAAATATGCTTCAAGAATTAGAAGGGTTACTAAAAAATATTCTGAATTAGCTAATGGAGATTATATTGTTGGATATAATCATTTAGGTGCAATAAGTGGAAAGTTTGTTACTATTAATTTAGAATCAGGTGATTGGATTAATCTTGATGGGTATGATTTTTCACATTCTGAAAACTTTGGAGGAGTTTTCAATAGTTCTTATGTTGAATCAAGTATGAGTACTTCTGAAATTGATTCTTGTTTTACTTTTGAAGTTCAAAGACAAACTCCTCAGGACTTGATTGATGTTAAAACAGAATTACTAAGTAAAATAGGGGATAATATAACAGTAGAAAAGTATGATAATGGTATTAGATATAAAAAAGATGGAGTTTACATTTATAGTGCTTGTTGGGGTTTGGTAAATCTAACAACAACTGGTAGTAATGGAACAGCAAGTACAACAGTTAATTTTCCTTTTACCTTTCACAATGTTGGAGGAACACTAACATCTGTAATAGCTCAGTCACCATTATATCAAAATTGTGGTAATGGAAATAATCAAGTTTCTTCGGTTGATATTTACGCTCAACGAACAACAGCAGGTACATCTGGAGTTAGGTGGTGTGTGTATGGAAGATAAAATTATATTAAGTTATAATATTAGTAATGAAGAAAAACAAGAAATATTTCTGTGTCATGAAGCTACGAGTGGAGAGCATATAGTTGAACTAACACAAGAAGAGTACGATAAAATAGTTCAAGACCCACCAGTACCATTAAAACTTGATAATGAGGGTAAAATTATTGTAGATACTGTTAGATTAAGAATTTCAGAGATTTATCAAGAATTAGAAAGTACTGAATATGTTATTTCTGAAATTATGGAATATATAATTAATAATCAAGAAGTACCTCAGGAATTGCTAGATATTAGAGATTCTAGAAATGTTTTAAAAGATGAATTAGCTGAATTAGAATAAATTAAAATTAAATTATTTTTATTTATAATATTACTATTTTTTTATTAAATTTAAATTATGTGTTAGCGTTAGCTATAAAAATATTTTGAGGTGGATTCAAAAATGCCAAACAAACATAACAATCCATGTATTCAGGATTCCCGGTTAACAAAGCTGGAAACTGTCTTAGAACAAGTGAAAGAAGATAATGAAGACTTTCAAGAATCGCTGAAAGAACATCGTAAAAGCATTGAAGAAAACACCATAGCTATCAAAGAACAAGTCGCCACATGGAATACTATTAAACTCATGCTCGGGGTGTTTTTAACAATATTTGGGGGTTTATTTACTCTTATGGTGTGGCAATTTTTTAAACTGTTTTGATGGAGGATAATAAAAATGAAATTTAAGGAAATAAATGTAAATGACCTTGTAGCTGTGAGTGTGGCGGGTCTTGTTGTAATAGTAGCTATAATAATGAGAGCAAATGAACCAATAATACCAGTTATTACATTGTTTTTAGGTTTAGTTGGTGGTTATGTGGGTTCTAGATTATTAAATAATAATGAAGAGGCTTAATATTTATGTCAAAAATTATAGATATATCAAATAAAGAATTATTAATACCTTATCCAACAGTAGCTAAAATGTGGGATGTTAAAAAATATATTGCTGATTTAAAAAAAGATACCTTGATTAAATTAGGTAAAGAATCAGGTGAAGGAATACAATATCATGTTTTAAAAGATATGGTAGCTAGAATAAAAGATTATAAAGCTAAGCATGGTAAAGCCCCTTTAAATGTTTGGATAGTCAAACCTAAAACAACAGCTACAGATATAAAACCAACACAGGATTGGCAGAAAAATAAATATATCCTAGCTATTCAAAAACTAATAGGAAAATTCAATAATTTCACTGAATTTGTAGAAAAACTAAGAACTTATGCTAAAACAAAGAAAGGATTATACAAATACTACTTGAATAGTCGTTTTATTGGAACACAAAAAGAAATATCAGCACTTACTAATGGCCTTATGGGTAATTGTGTAGACTGGTCACAATTAGCTCGTGCTGTGGCCTTGATAATGGGTTATAAGTGTGATTATATCCAATGGCAATGTACTAATGTTACTCATCTTACAATAAGAATATCTAGTAAAGAATTCAGTAAACCTACTATTGTTGATTTAGCTGCTATTGTAGATTGGAATAGTCGAAGATATGAGCTTGGGGAACATTGGTGTAGTAACCAGATTGTTAGTATTAATCCAGCTTGGATGGATGAATAGATTTTAGGTTTTAGCAATTATTCCTTTCTAAACTTATTATAAAATAATTATATTAAATATAATTAAAATAAATTTTATGAGGTAGGTCTATTATTAGGTCTACCTCTATTTTTTTTAGAAAGTTTTTTATATTAATCATACATACTATTAAATAATTAATATTTAATTTATGAGGTTTTAAATGATTAAAACAATTTTAGCAATAATCGGTGGAATATTTATATTATTAATAGTAGGAAGCATGGCTGCAGGATTTTTATTGACTGTTGATAATGATAATCAAGCAGTGGATAAAATTATAAAAGAAAATCTCACAATATCTGATGCCGATGGAGTTGTGATAACCCCCTCACAAGAGTATAATTTAATAAATAGTAGTGAATATGGTTTGTGTGTGGAGGTTCCTTTAAAATATTACCCTGTGGCAATATTTGAGCCAAATACGACTATAAAAATAAATGATAAGGATTATGTTGTTGTTGATTATATAAACTTGAATGTTGATGGAGAAACTAATGACCTTGTAGCAGTAGAATCTGTTTAATGTAGTTTTTATTAATTTATAACTTAAATAATCTTAATATTTAATATTATTGTATTTTTTACCCCTTGACAACTTCTGTTGTTTGAGGGGGATTTTTTTATTTAATAATATTAAAATATTAATATTATAAATTTTAAGGGTAGAACTTTAGTGATCTACTTTTATTTTTTTTTAAATATTTTTAATCTTAATTATTAATCATTATAATATATTAAAAAAGTTACAATACATGTATACTAAATTATAAATATAACATTAGTTATCAATATGATTAAAATAATTAAAGAACCAGTTAATATTTATTGAAGAGGTAATGATAAGTAATCTAAAAAAATAGTATTTTGTTAAATAAAATACAAATATTTATATATCTGTTTTAACTAAATAAAAATTGTAAATAAAAAATTAGAAAAAAAATAGTCAAAGTAATCATTAGTAGTTACAGCTACTAATGAAAACCCAAAAAAGAACGACTAAGAAATGAGTACACAAATCTATATAATACTTAATTTTTTTTAGTATATAAAGGTTTCTATCTAATACATTTTACTAGTTTTTATATTTTTATTTGACTCACTTTTTCTAATTTTAGTGGTTGAATTTCTTAAATATTAAATACTGGTGAAATAATGAATGAATTAATGAACTTTGAAAATGAAGAATTTGGTAAAATAACTGTATTAATACAAAATAATGAGTATTGGTTTGTTGGAAAGGAAATAGCAACAAAATTAGGGTATAAAAAAACAAGGAACGCATTAAAAAGGCATGTTGATGATGAAGATAAGGGGGTTGCAAAACAGGGCACCCTTGGTGGAAAGCAAGACATGACTATCATTAATGAATCTGGTTTGTATAGTCTTATTTTATCATCTAAGCTAAAAACTGCAAAGAGTTTTAAAAAATGGCTCACTAAAGAAGTACTTCCATCTATAAGAAAAGATGGTTATTATATAAAAGAAGATAAAAAAGAACAGGCATTACAACACCTTAAAAAACTACGTTCAGAAAGTACTCATGTTCAAAAAGTACTTAATGAGTTATTTATTCATGCAACAGATTATGAGCCAAGTTCTCTTAAAATTGGTGAGTTTTATGGGACTATGCAGAATAAACTATATCAGGCTGTTACAGACTCAACAGCAAAAGAATTGGTTTATTATCGTGCTGATCATACTAAACCGCATATGGGTTTAACCACATGGGAGGGTAAAAAGGATGTTACTAAATCGGATGTTAAAATTGGTAAAAACTATCTAACAAAAGATGAATTAGACCTTTTAGTTAGAATTATTAATATGATGATTGATGTTATTGATATTAAACTTCGTATGAAAAAAGAGTTTACGATTGATTATGTTATTAGTGTTTTTGATCATTACTTGAAATTAGTGTCTGAAAAAGAAGTAACAGGTTATGGAGTAATCAATAAAATTGAAGCTGAAAATAATGCATTATCTGAATTAAAAAAATATAGATGTTTGTTGAATGTTGGGAAAGAGGCAATAGGATGTTAAAAATTCGAATCGTTAATCAAGACCTACCTATTTTTGATATATAATTCAACAACCTTTATAGGATTTATATATACTTTATTCTACTTTTAGAATAACAATTTAATATTTATAATTTCATAATATATTTATTTTTTTCATTTGAAATGTTTAGTCTTGCAGTTGCAAGTAGTGTTTTTTCAAGTGTAAATACTATTTTTTAATATTTTTTTATATTACTTCTTTTATAAAATATGTAATTGGAATGTTCTCTTTTTATATATCATTAAGTATCATTAAAAACATATTATAATTAGAGATTTTGTATATATTGTGATTGTTGTTTTAATATGAAAGTGGGTTTTTGAAAAATGATTGTTATTTGACAAAAAATGAGTATTTAGAAATTAAATTAGGCAAAGGCATATGCTCATGGAAATGAGGAACATTATAATAATGTCTATTGAAAGGCATGTTATACAGTTGAATATACTTGAAATGTAAATTCAACAAAATTATTTTAATATATAACTGGGGGGTTTTTTTCATGGATATGAAGGATTTTCTTGATATGGAAGTAATTGATAAAGAGGGGCAAAGTATTGGGAAAGTTGATACTGTTAAATTTAATGAAGATACTGGAACAATCAATGAAATTGTTATTAAATTAGATAAAGGGATATTTTCACGTGCCAAAGAAATTATTACATTTAATGAGATAAAAAAAATAAAAGATGTAATATTACTGAATATTATGGTAGATATGGAATAAATAATTTCTATTTTAAATAGAAATATTTTTTTTTATATAGATATTAATTGAAATGAATTATTGAATGAGGATGAAAACATGAGTGATGATTTAAAAGATAAATTGAAAAAAAAGGTTAATGAAACTAATGAGAAGATTAAAGATGTTGCATCAGATGCTAAGAGCGTAGCTGAAGATGTTGCATCAGATGCAAAAGATAAGGTTGATGATGCTACAGATACTGTTAAAGATAAAACAGAAGAAGCAAAAAATAAAACTGAACATGAAGGTAAAAAAGCTAAAGATAAAGCCGAGTATGAGGCTAAAGAAGCTGATAGAAAATCTTAAAAATTATAAATACATTATTTTCTTTTTTTAAATTTTTTTTATATTTAATTTTATAAAGCTATTTTTTTTAGGAATTTTCAAACAAAAATAACATATCTTTTATTAGTGAGGGAAAACATAGTATAGTATAGGTTTTCAAAGTTTTATATTTCTCAAAAAAAGACGCCCGGTGTGGGAATAAAAAAGATATTTTTTTTTATGCGTTAAACATTCGCAAATCATCAATCTCACATTTTTTTTCTTTCAAAATATTGATGTTTTTATAACGCAACTGGAACCCCAAAGTTAGGGTGAAAACAGGAGAAATAGTGTTTCCGCCTCTGAATCTTGGCTTTACTCTAATTTTAAACATTATTTATATTAATTATCTTTTTTCATTTGTAATGTTTAGTTTTGCAGTTGGAAAAGTATTAGTTTCAAGTTTATTTATTTTTTAGATTTCTATTATATTATAGTAACAAAATATATTAATATAGGTTTATTTTAAATTGAAAAAGAAAAATTAATAAACAATTATAATCATAACAAATTTTCTAATTATTGTTGTTTAATGTAATTATTATGAATTGAATCAGTATTATTGGGAAAACCTTTGTAATATTATATGTGAAATTTATCAAAAAAAGGTGATTTAAAAATGATATTAAAAATTTTAGGGATAATTATGTTATTAATTGCAATAATATTGATTTTAAGGTTATTGGTAAGTAAGGGTGAATAAATTAGGAGTATGGTACCAAAGAAGCTGATAAGAAATTTTAAGAATTATAAATACATTATTTTCTTTTTTAAATTTTTTAGTTTTTATTACTATTATATTTATAATGTTTTTTTGGGGTTTAATATGATAATTTGGACTATTTTTAATAAGTTGAAAGTTTTTCTTTTAATAGTTTATAAGAAATTAAAGATACCTATTAAGGCATTTTCTTATAAATTGAAGATAAGGCGCATTATTAAAAGAAGAAAATCTAAAAAGAAACCTGAAAAAGAGAGATAGGTTATAATATAATAATATTGATGGCTACTGAAAAGTAATGTTTAATAATGTAGTTCAATATACTTATTAAAAAATATTATTTTGTTTAATTTTATATAGTAAATTTTATTAGGGTGTTTTAACATATTTTTATTTGTATTTTTTTCTAAAGGTGATGAAAAATCTACTTATTTTGCTCATAAATCATTTATTTAGTATTTTTTTTATTATATTAATGTTTATTTTTATTTTTTTTTAGATATTAGTATTATTTTATATTATTATTAATATTATCTATATTAGTATTATTTAAAATTTAATTTAATATTTAATTTAATAATAAATCTAAAAATTAGTCTAAATATAAATTTAAAATATAAAAATGAAAAATTTTTGAAAATAGAATTAATAGAAAAATGAATTATTAATTAATAGAAAAATATGTTATTCTTTCAATTTTTTAAAGTTTTTTGTATGGATATTTTTCCTTAATATATTTGCTGAAATATGTTCCATGTGAATCAGCGGATAATAAATCTTCATGGTCTGAATTAGAAACCCCATAGAAGTGATAAATCTTTTTATTTAGAAGTTCGACTTCTAATGTTTGTGTTATAGGGTCATATCCTACCGAAGCAAGATCTTTTGAATTAACGGGAACTCTATCCATAACTCATCACCCCCAGTATTAAGTTACTATTATATATGTACATGATTTTATTTAATTATTTTGGATATTATAAATAAAATCTGTCTATTATTCTATTTATCATAACTATTTTATTTATTTTAATATAGTAACTCATGAGTTATAGCTATGTAAATATTAAAATATGGTATAATATTAATTTATATAGTTAATAAAAGAATTTAAACTATAGGTTCATTGATTCATTAGCAAAAAATAAGTTAATTTATAGAATAAATTAAATTATAATTAATAAAGTAATTTATTAATAATTCTAAAAATTATAATAATTCTAAAATTATACTTAATAATTCTAGAATATTTTTTTAACATCAGAAAAACTTATCCATTTTTCCTGTGCCCTATATTTCACTCTTATATTTTCGTGTTTTATTTCTAATATTTTACTGGAATAGCTTTCACCATTATAATTGAATATTATTTCATCTCCAACTTTTATATCATAATAGTTTCCACCAATAAGTATTTTTTCACCCATATCAAACAACCCTTCAGTATATGAAGATTTTTCATCATCATTATGAGAATCTGAGTATTTTAAGTTATTATGATTATTATACTTTTCATATTCTTTTTCATATTCTTTTTCATCATTATAGTCACTATAATTCTTATACTTCTCATCATTATAATTATTATAATCTATATAATCATTATTGTATTGATTATCAATATTTAAATCATTTTTGACAGGATGTTCTTCAGGGGTTTTATGTGGAGTTATAGTATCATAATTTACTAAATCTGGTTCTTTTTTAATCATCCTAAAGCTTCCATCCTCATTTTCTTCTAGATCAATATTTTCATTATTTTCAATTTCATTTGTTTCAGTGTTTAAGTTTTCAGGAGTATTTAAATTATATAAACTTTCTTCTTCTAAATCAATATTCTGATTTAAAGAACTTTCTATATCTTGTTCATGGTTTTGATAATAATCATTACTTATAATATCTTGATGTTTTATATGCATAGGTTCTTGAAATATTTTACTTGCTACTCCATTTTTCAATTCTTTTTTTTCTTGCATTGGTTCTTCCCAAGACTTACTCACAAAACTATATTCATTCGATTCTTCTTCTTCTTCAAGATTATTTTCTGTGAATGGATCTTTCCAATGTTTATTTACAATTGGTGGTAGATCATCTGATAAATCTGAAGTTTTTTTATCTTTATACAGTAGTTTAACTAATATAATAGCTATTGCTCCAATTACAATTATTGTAGTAATTATTGGGAATGTTATTGGATTCATGTTCATCATCGATTTAGATTTTTTATGTTTCATTATAAAATTTTTTATACAAATATACAATTAAAATGAATATAAACTAAATTAAAAATATAACTTTTTTCAATATTTATTAATTTAATATACTTAATTTTATATATTTATTTATAATGATACTTAATATAGATACTTAATATATTTAATTCTTATCTTAACTATATTTTTATTATATATTTTTATTATTCTTATTTTAATCTTTATTTTTTAATTTTTTTCAGTTAATTTTTATTTATAGTTGTTACTTTCCTTATATTTTTGGTTTATTTAAAAATTAATAAAAGTGTTTTTGATTAATACTAAATTTTTTAATACTATTATTTTTTATTAAAATTGTCTTTTTAGATTTTTTATAAAAAAATTTATTAAATACTTTTTATAAATAGTTATTATTCTCTATTTGTTATAATATTATTCTCTATATTATAATACATCTTTATTTATTAATAATACTCTTTATTTATTAGTAATATTCTTTAAATAATGATTATAATTTTTTAAATAAATATTATAAGTAATCATTTGATTTTATTTACAAAATAGGTCTTTATTTTAGATCTCTATTAGCAGGCCTTTATTTTTAGGTCTTTAGTAGGTCTTTATTCATAGATCTTTATTAGCAGATCTTTATTTGAATATATTTATTAGCAGGTCTTTATTAGTAAAATATTTAATCAATTATATTTTATAATGGTGGACAATTTATGAGCGTAAAAATTAATGAAAATTATCTTTTATTACAAAATAGCTATTTATTCATTGAAATTGCAAGAAGAATTGATGAATTTCAGAAAAATAACCCCGAAGTTGATATAATTCGTATGGGAATTGGAGATGTAACAAAACCTTTAACACCAGCTGTTTTAAATGCTTTTAAAAAAGCTGTTGTTGAGATGGGTGATGAAAAAACATTTATGGGTTATGGCCCTGAGCAAGGTTATCCTTTTTTAATTGAAACAATTATAAAAAATGATTTTGAGCCATTAGGCGTTAATTTAGAGTTAGATGAAGTCTTTATTAGTGATGGATCAAAGTGTGATACTGGTAATATTCAAGAAATATTCGATTTAAATAATAAAATTGCTGTAACTGATCCTGTTTATCCAGTTTATGTAGATACCAATGTAATGGCTGGTCGAACTGGTCATATTAAGGATAATGGTATGTATGAAGGATTAGTTTATTTGCCTTGTATTCAAGAAAATGATTTTGTACCAGAATTACCTAAAGAAAAGGTAGATATAATTTATCTCTGCTTCCCAAATAATCCTACTGGGACTACACTTAATAAAGAACAATTAGCTAAATTTGTAGAATATGCAAAAGAAAATGAATCTATAATATTATTTGATGCAGCTTATGAGAAATTTATAACTGAAGATGATGTTCCTCATAGTATTTATGAAATAGATGGAGCTAAAGAGGTAGCTATTGAATTTAGAAGTTTTTCAAAAACTGCAGGTTTCACTGGAACTAGATGTGCATATACTATTGTTCCAAAAGAGCTTAAAGCTGTAGATAGCTATGGTAACTTACAATCTGTTAATGAACTTTGGAATAGGAGACAAACTACAAAATTTAATGGTGTTTCTTATCCTGTTCAAAAAGCTGCTGAAGCTACTTTCACAGAAGAAGGAAAAAAAGAAATAATGGATAATATTGAGTATTATATGAACAATTCAAAAATAATTCGAGAAAGCTTAGCTAATATAGGTTTAAGTGTTTATGGTGGTGTAAATTCTCCTTATATTTGGGTTAAAACTCCTAATGATATGGATTCTTGGGACTTTTTTGATCTTCTTCTTAATGAAGCAAATGTGGTTGGAACTCCTGGTGCTGGTTTTGGTTCTAGTGGAGAAGGTTATTTAAGGCTTACTGCATTTAATTCTTTAGAAAACACTAAAAAAGCAATGAAAAGGATTTCTGAATTATCTTTTTAGGTATTTAAAATATATGTTTTAAATAAAAATAAGAAGGAAATGGTATTTTGTTTAATGGAAAACACATCTCTTACTGGTTAGACAGTACAGAAATGAAAAACTATTCTTCTCTTAAAGAAGAGGTAAAAGTTGATGTTGCTATTATTGGTGGTGGAATAGCTGGAATAACAACAGGGTTTATTCTTAAAAAATAAGGATTCAATGTTGCTTTAATTGAATCTAATCGTATTGTTGGTGATGTTACTGCTGGAACAACAGCTAAAATCACTATTACATCTGGTTTAATTTATAGTAATCTTTTATCTAAATTTGGAAAAGACTTTGCTTTAAAATTTTATATGGCAAATTTTGATGCTTTTAATACTATTAGTAATATTGTCAATGAATTTAATATTGATTGTGATTATAGAGTTTCTCCTTTGTGTTTATATTCTTCTGATGAAAATTCTTTTCATTTAATTAAAGATGAGTATGATTCATTAGAAGAGCTTGGAGTTCATGCAAAACTTACTGATGAGTTACCATACCCTCATAAAGGATTGGGGATATTACATGATAATCAAGGTGAATTTCATCCAAAAAAATACTTAAATTTTTTAGCTGATTCTATTGATGGTAATGGTTCTTTTGTTTTTGAGAAAACACGAGTTTTTAGTATTGAAGATGCTCCAAAGGATTTATTCTATGATTCTGATTTGAAAAAGATTTCTAATGGTAATTATAATGATTTAAAATTGATTCATACTGAAAATGGAAATATTTTAGCTAATTTTGTAGTTGTAGCTACTAATTCTCCTATATATGATCCAGATTCTGTCTGTAATTTTATGCATCAAAATAAGTCATATATAATGGGAGTTTATACTAATAAAAATAAAGATTCTGGTATGTTTGTAGATATTAACCCATTTCATTCTTATAGATCAACTAATACTGATAAGGGAGAAATGGTTATTGTTGGTGGTGAACATCATGATATTGGTGAGGTTGAAGATACTTGGGAGTGTTATAAAAACTTAAGTAATTATATTGAAGAAATTTTCGATACAACCGATATTGAATATTTTTGGTCTAACCAAGACAATAGAGCTGTAGATGAGGTTCCTATAATTGGTGAAACTTCACATAATGGTGTTTATATAGCTACAGGATTTGGAAGTTGGGGAATGACTACTGGAACTATATCAGCTAATGTTATTTCTCAATTAATATTAAATAAACTTGGTAAAAAGAGAATAAAACTTAATGAAGGAAAAGAAAATTTAAGAATAGATGATTATATTAATATTTTTGATCCTCAAAGATTTAAGGATAAAGAAGGCCATAAAGATATTGAGGAATGTTTAAATAGGTTGGATAGAGGATCTAAAATTGAAAATTCTGATACTTATGAGTTAAATGATGAGGAATCTCAGTGTTTATCTAAGTATTTGTTAGAATTAGATTTTGAAGAAGCAAAAATTGTTAATATTGGAAATCATTCAGTAGCAATTTATAAAGACATTGATTCTAATTTTTATGGGGTTGAATCAAGATCTACTCATAGTGGTTGTACTCTTGTCTGGAATACAGCTGAAAAATCATGGGAATGTCCTAAATTTGGGTCAAGATTTAGTTTTAATGGAAAAGTGATCCATGGACCTGCAATTTATGATTTAAAATCATATATTTAAAAAATTCTCATGTATTATTAGTTCTTATTTGCTTTTTAAGCAATTTAATTTTAATTTTAAGTAATCTTTATTTTAATTTTAAGCAATTCTCATTGCAATGTTTCCAGCTTCTTTAAGTACTTCATTTTTCTGGTTTAAATCTTCTTTTGAATGAATTCCTGCAGCTATTAATGTATTTACAACATTAAAATTCATAAAATCGTATAAAAATGCTTTTTGATTTTTTATATATTCTTCATAAACTTTAGTATCAGGATTTCCTTGAGTGTATATTAAAATAACTTTTTTCCCATCAACATTTCTATTTTCATTATTATATATACTATAAAATCTATCTGTGAATAGTTTAGTTTGTGCTGTAACTTCACCAAAATAAATTGGAGATCCAACAATAATATAATCTGCATCCTCCATTTCTTTATGAATTTTATTTATATCATCATCTAAATCACATGATTCATTTTCTTTGCAATATCCACAAGCTTGACAAGGATTTATATTTAAACTGTTTAAAGATACTAATGCAGTTTCGTGATTATTTTCATCTGCTGTGTTTAGTATTTTTTTAATTATTGTATTTGTACTACCTTCCTTATTTGGACTTCCTGAAAATGCCATAATTTTCATAAATTCACCCCATCCTTAAAATTTAAAGTTTATTAACTATTTTAATTAAATTATACTATTTTAATTAATTTTATAAATTAATTTTATAAGTTAATTTTAGAACCTAATTTTATAAACTGATTCTATATAAGATATAAATTAATTTATATATAATTTAATTTATATATAAACTAGATTATATTTATTATATTAATATTATATTTAATATTATATTAGTTTATAACTAATTTAATAATTTATTTTATAATAATAATATCAATAATAATATTAATAATAATATTAATAGTAATATTTATAGTAATATCAATAGTAATACTTAAAATAACAGTGGTAATAATAAACTTAGTAATATTCATGTTTTTAAGTTTGTTATTTAAGCTTTTTATTTAAATTTTTATCTAAATTTCTTTGTTTTTTAGAGTTTAAGAGGGGTTTTAATGGTTTCTGATAAAGATCTTTTTGATGGAATGAGTGAAAATAATAAAAATAGGTATAAAAAAGATACGATCAATAGATATGGTAAGCGTTCATTTAAAAAGGCTGATAAAAAGCTTAAAAAGATGAGCCCTGCTGAATGGGAAAATTATCAATCTAACTTAAACAACCTAATTCAAGATATAGCCAACTCTATGGATAAAAATGAATATAATTCAAAAAAAGTTCAAAAATTAATATTTAAGCATTTTAAATTAGTTGGGACTTTGAATCCAACAAATAAAGAATCATATATTGAGTTAGCAAATCTTTACTGTGAACATGAAGACTTTATAGTGTTTTTTGATAATTATCATAAAGGATTGGCCCAGTTTATGTCTAAAGCTATGATATATTTTGCAAATAATAATTCTAGAAATTAATTCCAGAAATTAATTTTTTAACTAACAATTTTTAATTATTTATATTCTATTTAATCAACATTAAACATTAAATTATATATACTAATGTATATCAATATAAACTATGAAAGAAAAGGCAATAAAAATAGAGGATTCAGATTCATTCCAAACAATATTCACAAAATATGGGGCAATAGCTTTAGATAAGCAAGAATGCTTTGGTGAAATTATTGGAGATACTATTGGGAATTTAAATATTGATGATGGAGTTATATCTTTTGGAGATGATTTAGAATTTCCAGTACAGATAATTGGGACCTTATCCAACGAAAATAATAAGTGGCATTGGGCATGGGATAATGAAGAGGTAAACTTCCCTGAAAATTTAATCAAAGAGTCTTTTGATGTTAAAAAAATTGGTGAAAAATATAGTATTGGTCAGTTCACTACCGATGTATTTGATGCTGATTTACTTGAATCTCATTTGATAGCTATGACTGTTTCAGGCATTATGGATGATGATGCTTATTATGCAGTTGATCTAGGAGAAGTTACAATCTTTGTAACTATTAAATCTGATAAAATTCAAAAAGACAACTCAATTGAAAGATTTATAAATGTTTATAATAAGTTTCAAAAGGAATTTGATGTTAAACCAAGACTTGCATTTGAAGCTTATACTAAACTTAGAGGCTATAAATATAAGGAAAGAGATGAGTTTTCAGTAGCTAAAATTGATGAATCAAGAGTTATAGTTGGATTTTCAGAAAGAGGTAATGTAACTCATATTCAAACTATGTTAGAATAATTTAATCTCTATTTTATGTTTTCATTTCTATTTATTATAGTTTAAATATTTTAATACTTTTTGCATATATTTTATTAATATATTTATTCTATCAATATATTATTTTTATATTATTTATAAGATTATTTCTAATATTAATTATAATATTATTTTTAGTATTATATCTGATATTAGTTATAATATTATTTTTAATATTAATTATAATATTATTTTTAGTATTATTTCTAATATTTAGCTTATATGGCATTTAAAATTTTGGTATTTGGGCATTCCTAGTATTTTGAGTGGTTTTATGGATAAAGAATTAATTCAAGAAATAAACTATGAAATGTCAATATTAATTGATTCTGGTTTTTATTGCAATGAGGAGATACTTGAAATTATAGAAGAACAGTTTATTGATGAAGATATACCATTAGATGTTCTTGATAACATAATCTTAAATAAATATAATGAGAATATATCTAAACAAAAGAATTGGGAAGAAAAAACTGACTTTGATAGAATTAGGGAGTGTTTTAATCAGATTAATAAGGAAAACATAATAGCTATCCATAATGCAGGTTATACTATAGATGAAGGTGTTCATGATGCTTTTGAAGTCTTTCATCACCTTAAAACCAAAAATAGGTCTCCTGAGGGATTTTGTTTCTATAATTTTCAAGATATAGAAGTAGCTATTAATTATAATCTGTTAAATATTGCTTTTGGTGATTTTACAGACAATGAGGAAAAATCATTAGATATAGGTAAAAAAATAGCTAATATTTTTAAAGTCAATGGTTTTTCTGTTAAATGGAATGAAAATATTAATACAAGAATTGAAATTAATCCATTTAAGTGGGAGAAATCCTTTGATAATCAAGAATATGAAATGGAAGGAGCTTTTAATTCTTATTTAAAGAATTATAAATAATTAAGAATATTTATGAAACAAAAAACTTTAAGGTTAATGGAAGATGCAATTTCATCAGCTGGAAGATGGACTTGGTTAGAAACATCTGAAAATTCTATTCAACTTGATTTTGAGGATGTTCAATTGTATAAACCAAGCTTAGAAAAATATACTAAACATTCTAGTGAAATAACTATCCGTTTAGCTGATGATCCTTTTTTTACTATTTATTATAATGATTATCAAGATATAAATTTTTTAAACATAAAAAATAATTTAAACATAAAAAATAGTAAAAAAAAGAATTACTTTTTAAAAGAAGAAGATCTTCAAATTAAAGATGATTTTTCATATAAAATAATAGAAAATGGACTGAAATTTCAAGATTTTAATCTTTTTGAGAAAATAAATAAGGATTATAAGTTTAAAAAGACATTTTTAGGAAACATTGATCATTTTTCTAATATTAATAATGATTTTTTTAATATTGACGTTGATTTTTTATTAGTAGTCATTTTTGATGATATTGCTATTGTTTGTGGAGCTAATCAAATTAATTTTTTCAATGATTTTGAGTCTTTAAATGATCATGATATTAAAAAGCTTTCTAATCAATGGTGGGTTTACTGGGTTGATTATTGGAAATCTAAAAAAACTGATCATGAATATGAGTATGATCCTGCTTGTGAAGTATTTTTATGGATATAAGTTTTCAGAAATACAATTTTTCATGATATAAATTTTCATAATATAGATTTCTATGGTATAGACTTGTATTATTATAGATTTGTATTATTATAGGTTTTATTATTATAGACTTTTATAATATAGCTTTTTAATTTATTTTATTTCTAATTTATTTTATTTTTAATATATTATTTCTAATGATTTTAATTTTATTAAATGATAATTTTATTAATGTTTTTAATAATATATTATAATAGGATTATTTACTATGAAATCTAATTCACATTATAAATCAGAAGATATAACTATTGAGGATATAGTCAATTGTTTAAATGATTTAGAAAGTATTGATTCATTTTTTATATTAGAAAGAGGAGATTGTAGCTATCTCCAATGTATAAATTATAAAGGTCATTTATTAATTGAAGAGAGAGTTTATAAGGATAATAGTTTTAAACATTATGTTTTAGGGCATGATTATAACATCTTTAATGAAAATGAAGTCAAAAAAGATGGGATATGTGATACTGATGAAAGTATAATGTTTAATGTAGGGCATGAAAATAAAAAATCTTATTTTAATAATTATAGACTAGCTATTGATGATAAATTTTTCAAAAGATTTTCAAATGAACTTTTTTCTTTAGAAGAAACTATTAATATTTTTACTAATTATTATACTAATATCCCATTTGAATTTATCACAAAAAGAGATATAACTCATGAGTTTGGAGAGTTAGAAGAAGGATTTATTTTTATCAAATGGTTAAATTCAGCAGTTGATAGTTTTAAGGAAGATTTAGATGAATTTATAACAATTATCGAACCTTTTATAATCGATGAACTTAAAAAAGATTGTATTGGTCGTAAAATTGTTTTTGATGAAAAAATGATTGAAGGGTTAAATTTTCCTGAAAATGAAGATATTAATAATGAAGATATTAATGGAAATAATATCAAATGCTCAGTTTTTCAAGTCATAGACGTTTTCTGGGCTGTTGAGTCTATCATTGAAATTGCTAAAAAATATGAGTTTATATATGATATTGTTATTTTTAAAAAGAAAAGTCTTGAGGATATTGAGCTTATAAAAATAAGTATTGAAGATTTCAGCTAAATTATCCTATCAGACAACACATAAACAATATTTAAAAATCAATGAAACTAATAAACAGAAAACTATAAAATAATAAACTTCATTAGCCAATTTGTTATTATTCATGACCATCACCCTCAAATATCAAGTTATTACTTTTAGTTTTCCACATTAATAAACCTTACTATTAATTTTGTAATGGTTAAAAATATCATTATAAAAAACACAAAAAAAAATGATAAATCAAAAGATTTTTATATAAAGAAATTGAGGGAAATAAGAAAAATCAAGAAGAATTAGAAATTATTAAAAATATTAAATGATTGTATATAGATATAATAATTAGATATAGGATTATAATAATTAAATATAGATTGAGTACATTAAAAAGTAATAATATTAAAATAAAGGCTTTGTAGAAATCCTAATTTTTCTTAAAATTTTAAATTTCTTTTTTTCAATATTATTCTTTAATTTTAAAATAAACTATTTTTCATTCTTTAAATATTTATAAAAAGTATTTAATTTTGTTAATTCGAATTTTGTTAATTAAAAAGATATAAATATTAAAAAGGAGAATATATATTAATATGAAACGCAAAAATACATATTCTCCATTTAATAATTTAATTTCAAGACAGTTAAATCTTTCGGATTTTAACTTTGAAAAACCTGTTCAAAACTGTATTAAAAGATTTAAAAATCAATTTAAAATTGATTTAAATGAAAATAAACTTATAAATTTTATTTTTTACACTTATAATCACGCTGAAGAATGTATAAATAAGTATTCACACTATTTTTCTAATCATTTATACACACAACCTACTTTATTCACTATTTTAGCAATGAAAATTTATTTAAAATTAACTTATCGTGAAATAAGCTTTCTAATAGACTTATCTGATAATTTAAAGAAATTTTTCCATATAAAAAGGGCACCACACTACACAACTCTTCAAAAATTCTTTAAAAGGTTACCTGCAAGAATTTTAAATAAAATAAATCAATTAATCCTGATTGAAAATGATATAAAACCAGAAATGATTGTTTTAGATGGAAGTGGGTTCACAAATGATAATGCAGATAAATATTATGCTCAAATACGCAAAAAAGAGCGAAAAAGCTACATTAAGAATCATATTGCAATTGATGTTAAATCTCGTTTAATATTAAACTATCAAACACAAAAAGGTCCAAAATACGATACACAATTTGCAATAGCTTCAATTAGAAAAATAAAAAAATATAAACCTCATTACATATTAGCAGACAGAGCGTACGACACAGAACCAATTAGAAAATGTATAAACGAAGAAATTGAAGCTTTTGACCAAATACCATTGAAAAAAAGAGCTAAAAAGGGAAAATATAGATTAAATAGCCCTACAATTTTTCGAAATAAAATTTATAGAAAAAGAAACAACGTTGAAAGTGTATTCAGCGTAATAAAAAGATTATTTGATGGAACAAATCAAAGTAAAAGTACAAAACTATCAATCAAAGAAACCAAACTTAAAAACACAATTTACAATATACACAGATCAATACAAATCAACTAAAAAAAGGATTTCTACAAAGCCAAAATAAAAAAGAATCAAAAATAAAAAATTTAGTTAATAAAAAATCATTAATCAAATTTTTTAATTAATAACATATAAAGCATCTCTTTTACTAATTTGTTTTAAGCTGCTTGTACCTAATCTTAAATTTTTAACAATTTTTGAATATTTTTTAGGTATTTTAAATCTTAATATTATTTTTGTTGATTTTCCAGGTTTTAATGCTTTTAATTTAGCACTTGCAGTATATTTTTTAAGTTTAGGATGAATTTTACCGATATTTTTGTCGCCTGACTTTTGATACCACATTGATATTTTTGTCGCCTTTGAAGTTTTTGATCCTACATTAGCTACTTTAATAACTAAATAATCTATAGTTCCTCTTCTATAACTTTTTTGACTATAATAACCTGCGGTTATTGGTTGGGATTTACCCAATGACAATTGAGGAGCATCAGTAACTTTAACTAAATATATCTTGGTTCCATTGATTATTTTTCCATTTGCTTTTATAGATTGTCCAAAAATGTCATAACCTGTACAAGTACCATTAAGTTTTACTTTAATAAGATACCATCCTGTTTTTTTATATGTATGTGATATCCATTTAGTAGTTTTCTTTTTAGTACCATCATCAAAATCTATAGTTGCACCTTTGACTTTCATACCTTTTAAATTAGTTACTAATATATCGCCTCCACTATTTATTGAAGCTTTATATTTAATTTTATTTCCTTTAGCTACTTGGAAAGCATAATCTTTATAGGATTTCCATTTTTTGGGAATTTTATTTTTTTCAATGGTCTGGATTCCTTTATTTGCACTCAATTGTGTAAAACTATCTGCATTAGGACCGGTTACTTCAAACCCATCAGTACCATATTTTCCGTCTGCCCAAGTTGCAGATATTGAGAATAATACTAAAAATGATAATAGTATTGCAAATATTCCCACTCTGGTTTTATTAATATTCAAATTTTCCACCCCTTATTAATTTGAAAAATCTTTCTTTTTTTGCTAATATTTTTTATAATATCTAATATATTTAGTTTATTAATATTTTCAATTTTTTTATTATATATATTATATTAAATTAATTTATTATCTTATTATAATTTATATAAATAATAATTTATAATAAATACAATTTTTCTAATATCAAATGAAGTTTATAAATTATCATTTGTAATTGAAAATATATATAGTTTTGTTATTTAACAATATTATTAATTAAGATTATTGTTAGTTTTGTTTAATCTTATTGTTATTTTTATATTTATTTTTTTAAATAATTAATGTTTATTTTAATCTACTATCTATCTAGTTTATAATATAATATATTTTCTAATAATTTTTATAAGCTGATTAAGAAATTGGAAATAGTATTAAAAATAGCTATTATAGTTAATAATAAAATTAATACTAATTTTGTTATTATTCATATTATTCATTATTAACAATTAACTTAATATAGGATAATTTAACAATAGTATAATTGGGTTGATTTTTTGATTTTAAGTTAAAAAAATATATTTTAATAAAATCAAATAGTCTATTATCTTTATAAATATAATATCTTTATAAAAAACATTAATATTGTAGAAAAATGAAAAATTTAATTATTATTATATTATAAATATTAACTATATAAAACTTAAGTTAACTATAATCTATGTTAATTATAATTTAAGTTAACTATAATTTAAGTTTGATGATTATTTAATGGTTTAGGAGATTCAAATGACTTGTAATATTTTAGTTGGTGGAGCTTGGGGAGACGAAGGTAAAGGAAAATGTATAACTTATCTTTGTGATAATGATAAACCCAGTATAATAGCTCGTGCTGGAGTTGGACCGAATGCTGGTCATTCAGTAGAGTTTAATGGTGAAAAATATGGTTTACGTCTTACTCCTTCAGGTTTTGTAAACAGAGACGCGAAGCTTCTGATTGGTGCAGGAGTTCTTGTTGATCCTGAAGTATTTTTCCATGAATTAGATTACCTTGATAAGTATGATATTAAAAGTAGGTCCTTTATGGA